>JBMZDS010000301.1:0-528 GCA_049614465.1 Chitinophagales bacterium | reverse complement strand
TGATACGATATTTTCTTTTGTGTCCTCCACCTCTATAACGAGTCGTCATACGACCTTGACTGTTTCTTCCTCCAGTCTTGTGCAAAGGTGTTACCAAAGATTTCTCTGGCTTGTTAGTTGTGATTTCAGCAAAATCACTCCCGACTCTAAAACGAGTACCGGGTGTCATTGGTTTAAATTTTCTTACTCCCATTTTTCTAAAATTTGTGGATTATAATTCCTACTACTAATATTAAATATTGCTGTAGAAATCGATTGTATCGCCTTCCACAAGACTCACAATCGCTTTTTTGAATGAAATTTTTCTTCCTCTTGCTATACCCTGCTTAGTAAATCTTACTTTCTCCTTAGCTGGCATAATCATCGTCCAAACTCTATCGACTGTAACTCCGTACATAGTTTCGATAGCTTCTTTTATCTGTAACTTATTAGCGTTTTTGTCTACAACAAATGTAAATCTGTTAAGATTTTCAGTAAGTTTAGTAGATTTTTCTGTCACTAATGGTTTTATCAATACTTCTTCTGCTA
>JBMZDS010000300.1:0-536 GCA_049614465.1 Chitinophagales bacterium | reverse complement strand
CAATCAATAAAATATTATCTTTTCCTTTTATTGTACTAATCAGAATTTATCAATTAGTACTTTCGCCATGGTTGCCAAGCAATTGCAGATACACTCCAACATGTTCACATTATAGTATAGAAGCTTTCCAAAAATATGGGCCTATAAAAGGGTTTATTTTAACGATTAAAAGAATTGGTTCTTGCCACCCTTGGGGTGGAAGTGGTTATGATCCTGTGCCTTAAATAATTTAAAAAAAAATGAATATCGAACAAGGAACATTGATTAACGATTTATGAATTGGATTTAGTCAAGAACCTGACTTCGATATTTCTTGTTCGGTGTTCCTTGTTCTTAAATATTTTTTTAATTCGCTTAAAGTAAAAGAATTGATTTTTTCCTTTGGTTGGCATCCCTGCCAAACAGCTAAAAACACATATATACTTCCAAGCAAAAACTCTCATTCACAAATCACCAATTTCCACATTAAATAATTCCCACATTCTCATTATCTTTGCAATATGACCAAAACAACAGCCGAAGGAATTAAAATGAAA
>JBMZDS010000299.1:0-538 GCA_049614465.1 Chitinophagales bacterium | reverse complement strand
TCTTGTGCATATGCTCAATAGTGTCGTCTAGGAAAAAACTGATTTCTGGTATTTTGCGCAAATGATTTCTCAATTTGTTTCCCAAAGCTCTACGAAATTCGTGTACGTGATGATTAAGAATATCAATCAACATCGCATTATCTTCTCCATTAAATACGCTTAAATAAAAACGGGCAATAGATAAATCGGGGGAAACTTTTGCACTTGTGATGCTTACCAAAGTTTTGTTTGGATAAAAACTCCCTCCTTGTTTCATCAATATTTCGCTCATGGCTCTTTTGAGCAATGATTCCATTTTTTGTTGTCTTCTAGACTCCATATTAGCTTGTTTTTATTGGAAAGACCAATCGTAAGTATCTAGGTCAGTCAAGCAGTTTTTCAATAATTCTGTAGATTGAGCAATATCATCTTTACTACACATTTCTATCACTTGGTGTATATGTCTTGTAGGAATAGAAACAGCTCCAGCAATTGTTCCGTCTTGAGCCATTCTTTGCATTCCTGCAGTGTCAGTTCCTCCTCCTGTTAAGATCTCAGT
>JBMZDS010000298.1:0-598 GCA_049614465.1 Chitinophagales bacterium | reverse complement strand
TGTAATTAATACTAACGGTCTTGTGTATGAAACGTAGCGTGTAAAAAGACGCTAATTTTCCGGATTAGCACAGAGCCGAATTTTTATATTTTGTTTTTAACTTTTTCATTTTAAAAGCCAAATTAAAAATTTGGCGGTGTTTGTAAAGAACTCTTTTTTTCGTAAACCACCGAAGGCCCTATTTGCTATATACAGTGTTGGCAGTAGTTTTACTCAGATCTTTTCCAAATCAAAGACGATTGAGTTTTCCATTGTTTAGGTTCAAAATCAAATATAATCGATTTCGTTACAATGGTTGTTTCATCTGTAAAGGTGTGAATGTCTCTATGTTTTTCAGTTACACCATTATTATATTTAAGTTCAAATTCCCCAATACGCTCACCTTTATTATAATAAGTTGCATTACCAATAGCATACCCATAATTACCTCGCTGAAGAAATATTGTGTTATTTGTTGTTGGATCTGTAAATTCAATTATTTTCCAAAATAGTATGCTATTTTTATTTACCCCTGAAATAACTCCTTCAATCCCGCCAAATTCATCAGACTTAAATTTCATTATGAAATGGGAAAAACCATCTTTCTCATTAAAATCAT
>JBMZDS010000297.1:0-605 GCA_049614465.1 Chitinophagales bacterium | reverse complement strand
GCTTCAATAAGAAACGTAGTAGTACCGTTTAGCGATGGCACAAAAGGAATAAACGTAACCGTGCCTTTAGAAAAAAATATTGCAAAAGAAGGTACACATACCATGACAGAGTTTGAAAAAACAGTTTCTCTAGCTATGATAGATGATAATTGGAAAGATAACCTAAGAATGATGGACGACTTAAAACAAGAAGTTCAAAACGCCTCTATTGAACAAAAAGATCCATTATTGGTTTACAAACTAGAAGCTTTTAATTTATTTAAGGAAATGATTTCTGAAATAAATCGTGAAATTTGTTCATTCTTATTCAAAGCAAATATTCCTGTAGACAGTGCAGATGATGTAAAAACAAATCAAGAGCAGGCTAGAACAAATATGTCTAACACGCAAACGAGTCGTCAAAACGAAGAGCAACAACAAAGAGAAGAACCAAAAAAAGCTGAACCTGTACGTGTAGCACCAAAAGTAGATAGAAACGCACCTTGCCCTTGTGGAAGTGGTAAGAAGTTTAAAAAATGTCATGGATTAGAGGCGTAATTTTTAGGTCATTTCTGCGTTTGCTGGAATTTCAGACTTGTCTGTTTTTAACTAATGTTGCTAGGCTA
>JBMZDS010000296.1:0-649 GCA_049614465.1 Chitinophagales bacterium | reverse complement strand
TTCGACTAATTATAACAACTCATCTATTTCTTAATTAATCGTAAATCGATGTATTTCAATAATTTATATATTTTTTATTGTGCATATTTGACTGCAATTCTGTTTAGAAGCCATCTAAACAGCCATCTTTGACTAAAAAAAACTTGACTTAACACGTTAAGCCTTCATTTTTATTTAGCCAAATCTCACTATTTATATGACTTTTGAGATGTCATCCTTAATCGAACTCAGGTTGAAAGGATAATTAGAGTAAAGGCAAACCAAATCGGTTAAAAATAAACCAACAAGCCAAAAGACTTAGCAGTAAAAATACTACCCAAACAATTCTATCTAACCCTTTAGAGCGACTCCACAAATCTTGAAAAAAACGATTATTGTTCTCTAGATGAACATTTGCTCCTGGGCGTACTATAAAACCAATACTACTTATAGTTATCACAATTCCTACAAGCAACAATTTAGGCAAAAAATAACCTGATGTTTTTAGCATGATAAAATTGATAACTAAAAACAAAAGACCAAATATGATAAGTCCGACACCTACTTTTTGTGCTGATTTCATTTAGTAAAAATAATGAAAACTTTGGTACTTGTACAATCCGTATTAAAACTACATTTTAGCACGTTTTTTTTACCTGAGACTTTTCTC
>JBMZDS010000295.1:0-655 GCA_049614465.1 Chitinophagales bacterium | reverse complement strand
TAATTAATACTAACGTTTAGCTATGAACATTACGGAACAAGAACTTTACAGTCTTTCGTTTATGCATAAGCCAAAGCCTTTATTTTGTGTTTAATTTTTTTTGTTTTAATGTCAAATCGAGGATTTGGCGATGATTGTAAATATACAGAAACTTTAGAATATATGCCCAAACTTCCGTATTGTTTATAGGTGCTGTTAGTATTAGTTTTTACATTTTACGCGTATTAGTTATTCGAGTCAGATTCCGTTGTGCTAGGCGTTTTGTAGCTCCGTTAATCAAGCTAACACGAGAAGAGAAGGAAGAGTTTATAAAGGTATTGTTACCAAATTATCAGGAGAGTGAACCTTTGAATAGTGAGGACAAGAGTAGTAACTTGTCTATTCTTATGTATATTGATATAAACAACAAATTAACAAGTTACTACTATTTAATCGCAAATACAAGCTTAATGTTTTGATTTTCAGTTGTTAATGTATTTTTAAAAGCTTTCTGTCTGTTCGTTTTTGTCTTGACACAAAAAGAACCAAAAAAGTCAAGACTAGAATTCTAGTACTCAAATTACTAATCCTCGTATCAAGACCAATCGAACTCGTCCTATTGTCCTCAAACAGCGATTGCTCAAAATTTGATACTTGCGGTTGTAATTTTTACGTA
>JBMZDS010000294.1:0-662 GCA_049614465.1 Chitinophagales bacterium | reverse complement strand
CTACAAGCTTAGTTTATTGCTTATTTTCGAGAAGTGAGCTGTTCAATAAACCAAACCACTCATTCCTTATCCTTGTTAAATACGATTAAAGAAGGTAAGAAAGCCCTTCAATAAAAGACCCGAAATTTCGATGCTCTAATATATCTTGTATCGGATGTCAATACAAAAGAACAATGGTGCTAACACTTAGTGTTAGGCAGCCATAGCGTAGTCAGACTCGCCGTATAAAAAAAAGTTCGCACGTTAGGATTAACGAGTGAAACGTACATCACTCGACCTGCCAGTATAAAAACATACCTTGCCGTCAATTCCAGTCAGCCCCATAAGTCAATGAATAACCCTTAATTTAATAAGGTCTGCAAAGTTAAGTTATATTTCCCTAATAGAAAAACCTACTTTATAGTATAAAAAAATGCTTCCCATTTCTAAGAAGCACTTTTGAGTATTATTTTGAAGATCCAGTTTTAATATACAGACCACCTTTTTTATTTTCCTGTCGTTTTTCTTTAGATTTTTTGTCATCTATAGAAGTATTTTCATCATTTTTCACTTTCGAAATTTCAGAATCTTTTCGCCAGTAACCTTTATTATATTTCCACCATCCACTTTTTCGGCTTCTTTCCCATTCTCCGTCTATCCAAATATAACCTTGCCTTTTTTCT
>JBMZDS010000293.1:0-687 GCA_049614465.1 Chitinophagales bacterium | reverse complement strand
ACTGTACGAATCCAAATCCATCAGATGGCTCATATCTTCCGATAAACTGCGCTTGGCTACGCTCTACGATTTCTATGATTTCACCTTCAGGTTTACGTTTATTCTCATTGGTGAGTTGTACACGGACGATATCGTTTTTCATGACATTGCCGACATCTCTACGAGATACAAAAATATCATTTTCTAGTCCTTCTACTATGATATAGGCTACACCACTACTCGCCAAATCGACTTTCCCTTCGTAGACACCACCACCGAGATTAGATTTTCCTGTTAAAGTAATCACTCCTTTGTTGCTGACGGCTATTTTACCATTCGCTTCGAGTTTATCGAGTGTTGCCATTATTTTATCTTCAGAGTTTCTCTTTAGAAAATGACTAAATATTTTGTTGAATCGAACACCACTTTTACCTTTTTCTTGTAAATATTTGATGATTTTAGTATCCAAATTGCCCTTTGGCTTCGATTTTTGCTGATTACGCCTTGATGAGCGTTTCTTTTTTGACATATTGCAAATGTACGCAAACTTAATGCCATCGTCTGTTATCTTATGGTAAAGTTGTTAGTAGTTAATTTTATATTTATGATTAAAAACTGTTGGGCTGCCATGCTTTATTTCACAATACTAATAATCAATAATAGTGAATTATTCACTATCTATATGTTGTAAGTTGTTAATTATCTATT
>JBMZDS010000292.1:356-733 GCA_049614465.1 Chitinophagales bacterium | reverse complement strand
ATTTATCGCTGCTTTGAAACAGGGAACTGTTATCGCTTGGAGACACATTTATTTCAATGGATTGTACGATTTTTCGGAGGAAAAACTCACAGATTCCATTGATTTACTCTTCTCCCAAAACTATGACCTCTTTCATAGGTAAACTTTGGGAAGACCGAAATACATTGTTAAGATATATACAGTAGGAGATAGAGCTGTTTTGTCGTGGGGGATTAACACCCTTTGTTACACTATGACCTTTAGTCATATTCTCAATTGAGATTTTTTCTTCTGCCAATTTCAATAGGTCAATAATGCGATTTAGCATTCTTTTTAGGGCTGCATCCCAAAAGCGGTCATCATTTTTCTGACCACCTGATTGTCCCATTTCATAGATA
>JBMZDS010000292.1:0-346 GCA_049614465.1 Chitinophagales bacterium | reverse complement strand
TATTCATGAATAGGTTAGAAATGTTGCGTGTCAAACCTCCACCATCAGGACGATTCATTTCGTAATCCAAGAAATTGAAGCGATACTCTCCATGCTCCGATAAAATTTTGAGTGACTTTTCACGCCCTGTTTCTTTTGCGTATTGAACCCAATTGCTCTTTTCGTCTGGCTTAGAGCAAAGGACAAGTCCACCGAATCCATTACTCAACATAGATTTTGCGATTTGCCTACCGCTTGAACTTGACTTACCAGAACCAATACCTCCAAAGATTTGCGTACCACGTACTGCGTCGGAGATAGTCCAAGCATCTTTTGCAGAGTCTGTAAAATATAGTAATGGATAATT
>JBMZDS010000291.1:0-788 GCA_049614465.1 Chitinophagales bacterium | reverse complement strand
GAATTTGAATACCAAAATTCAGGTCTCTCCATTTATACCCTGTATTCAAATTGGCAATAGTGTATCCTTTGGCTACTATAGAGTAATCTTCATTCGCGGGTCTGTTAGCTAAATGACGAACATTTATATTTGCATAGAGTCCAGATTTAAACTGAAGGTCTAAACCACTAGCTAGTGTAAAATCAGGTGCTAATGGAATGTAGTCTTTTCCGTTGGGTTCACTAATTGCGCGTGCATGTGTATAATTAGCGTCAAACCTCCAATTTAACCATGTTAAAGGTTGGTAGCGATAGCTTAAATCTATTCCTTGTCGGCTTGTTTTTCCACTTGGCTCTACAATTCCAGCATCTCCTACATAAACAAATTCTTGTTCTAAATATAATGACCAATATGTCATATTTAGAAGCATTTTTGGTGTAGGTTTCCAAATGTACCCTAAATCATAACCATAAGCAGCCGGTAAAGTCGTCTTGCTTTTATCTGCTAGCACAACTCTTGTATCATTTGAATGAAAGCCTTTCCCTGTTTTTAAATATATCTGAAAATTGTTTGTTGGATTAAATAGGATATTGAATTTTGGACTTACAATTACTTCAGATTTTTCCTGTGTTTTGTATGTGGGAGTTAATTTGTCATTATATTGAAAATCAAAATAATCTAGACGTATTGAAGGGTTGAAGGTCCATTTTTTTATATCAATAGTAGCGCCTAAATAACCACCAATGTTAGTTTCGTTGATATTCCCTAGTTGTAAACGCTCCAATGTTTCAGTTCTATTTAATGTATGT
>JBMZDS010000290.1:0-802 GCA_049614465.1 Chitinophagales bacterium | reverse complement strand
CAATCAGAATTATTTTGGAGAAGAAGTTGAAACAAACATTCTGAATGAAGGAAGCAATGAAATCTTACTCATTGTTACTACAGATAAAGGCTGTTTAGATACGCTAATAGACACTATAGAAGTTTTCCCCTCTCTTTTACCTGATTTTTCTACTAATAAGCTCTGTATTGGTGATTCTGTTTTCTTTCAAGATGAAACAAATTCATTTTCGATCACATCACACCTTTGGGACTTTGACCACAACAATGTTTTTTCTAATGAAGAAAACCCAAGCTATTTATATCCAGCAACAGAAGGTAGTTTCGATGTAAGTCTTTTTGTAGAAAATGCTATAGGTTGTGAAAATACAATTACAAAAACCATAAACATATACAACCCTCCTATCGCACAATGGATAGCAGACACATTTTGTATAGGACAAACTGAAATAGTTGCTGATAATACAATTTCTCCTTTTGATACTGTAATACAATGGCAATGGATAGCTCAAGGTGATACTTTTGATAGTCAAAATATCAACTTATTATACAATGATATTGGTGATTTCCCTATTTCGCTTTCTGTAGTCACAGAAAATGGCTGTGAAGATGATACTACCACTAATGTTTCTGTACAAGGAACACCTAATGTAGATTTTAGTTTTTCTCCTAACTATGGCACTGCTCCTATAGATATACAATTTATCAATGAAACAGATGATGCGACTTCATTTGAATGGGAATTTGGGGATGAAAATGGTTCTTCTACAGAAGAGAATCCGCTTTATACATACAATGATAATGGAATCTACAACATAACACTT
>JBMZDS010000289.1:780-986 GCA_049614465.1 Chitinophagales bacterium | reverse complement strand
CAAGAATTGTACAGCCTCCTAGATGGTTTTACATCTACAATCTCTCTGTCAATAGTAATAATCAAGTAGAAATATACTTCCATATTGATACACTTGCAGAACTTCGCAATCTAACTATAAATCATAGCTTAGATGATAGCGACTACGATAGAGTTGAGCGATTTGATGCTATTGATTATCCTAATCTTGGTGCAATTGGCCCTAGA
>JBMZDS010000289.1:0-770 GCA_049614465.1 Chitinophagales bacterium | reverse complement strand
TTGTAGCAAATGACAGCTGTAATGTAGATCATTTTTCTACCAAAGGACGTACGATATGGCTACAAGGGCAGTTAAATGATTTTTTCTTGAATGAAGTGACTTGGAATGCATTCGAACTTGATAGTGCCAATATACATACCTATAGATTGTATAGAGATTATGGAGCAGGCATGCAATTGATAGAAACCATAAGTGGTGGCTCTGTAGAATACACCCAAGAAGATATGGTTGACCATTTGTATGCGCAAAGTGGTGAATTTTGCTATCGTGTAGAAGCTGATTATACATTGAGAAATCATGAAGGCATCACTGAAAATTATACCACTAGATCAAATACTGTTTGCCTTGAGCAACGTCCATCTATATATATCCCTAATGCAATAGTGCCTGGGAGTCAAAATGGAGAATTTAAGCCGCTAATTGTGTTTGGCAATCCTACAGACTATTCTTTACAGATATTTTCTCGATGGGGAGCAAAGATTTTCGAATCTAACAATCCTGATGTAGGTTGGTTCGGCACAAATGGCAGCGATTTAGTACCTACCGGTGGATATGCGTATGTCATATCTTTCAGGGCAAGTGATGGCACTCCTATCGAAAAGAAAGGAATTGTAAGTGTAATACGATAAATGACATTCTCAAATAAAATTTAAACGCTATGGCACTCACAGAATCAACTATGATGAAACTAGGAACTAAAGCACCTGATTTTCAGTTATTAGACACTATTTCTGGGAAAAACCTTTCACTTACAGATCTAAAATCTGACA
>JBMZDS010000288.1:0-1007 GCA_049614465.1 Chitinophagales bacterium | reverse complement strand
AAATCTTCATGAAATTTTAACAAGAGTTTTTCTATCAACTTAACTTGAGTAGTTAAGATACTCTGTAATCTCGGACTTCTTTTTATTGATGGTTTCATGCTTTTTAATTTTTTACAGAAATAAATTTAAGAAAAGAGCTAAGCTGAAAAGTTTGGCTCTTTTTTGTTTGTAGAAAAAATCTCACAAATACTTTTTTGACAATCAGAATCGTTGTAAAAATGACAGCATTCAATTCTGGAAACTTAAAAGTATAATTATGAAAATATATCCAATTTGCCTGTTGTTTAGTATGGGCAAATTATCCGCACAGCACGAGATAGGAGTAAGTATTGGGACTTCTCATCTATTGGGAGATTTTGGAGGAGGAGCAGGCACAGGTACGATATTTATCAAGGATATAGATTTAGCTGCTACGCGTCCAGCTTTTGGTGTTTTTTACCGTTACAATTTTGCTAAGTTTTTAGGCATACGAGCTCAGCTTTTATACGGAAGATTGTACGGCAATGATAAATATAGCGAGAATCAATCTAGAAATATAAGGCAGTTACAATCTACATCTCCAGTTTTTGATATCAATGCACAGTTTGAGTTCAATTTCATTCCTTTGAGATTGTGTGACTATGGCATGAGATTTTCTCCTTATATCGCAGGAGGAGTGGGTATAGCTAAAACTAGTCCCAAATTATCTAGTAACAATGGAGGTATTCCAGATACAGAACTCCAATACATCAAAGCCGAATCGAAAAATACAGCCATAGTTTTCCCTATTTCAATAGGTCTAAAACTAAAGACAAAAAAGAAAATTTTGCTTGGACTTGAGGTAAGTCATAGAATTGTGCTAGAAGATGACCTAGATAATTATATACGACAAGAAAATGATCAATACTTCTTTACGACTTTCAATGTTTCGTACATTTTTTGTAAAAAAGGACGAGTCAATTCATTCTATCAATGTCCCAAATTTTAAACTTAAAATTGTATAATTCATGTAATGCATTTTTTTTGAT
>JBMZDS010000287.1:0-1187 GCA_049614465.1 Chitinophagales bacterium | reverse complement strand
AATTCGCTTTTCAGGAACATTCACGCCTGCGACAATAACTGTAATTGGATCACCAATAGCGAAGCGATTCTTACTACGTAATCCAGTCAATGACAAATTATCCTCATCATGTGTAAAATCTTCATCAAAATCTTGAACAGATACAAATCCTTCACATTTATTGGCATCTAATTCTACAAAGAAACCTCTAGAGATAACGCCTGAGATAATTCCTGTGAACTCCTCTCCCATTCTGTCGTGCAAGTATTCTGCTTGCTTATATTTGATAGCTTCACGCTCTGCTCCTTGTGCTCTACGCTCCATATCACTCGACTTGGCACAGAGATTTTGTAACTCTTCGCTCGTATATTGTGGTTTTTCGTGTAAAAGACGCTCATGCAACAGACGATGAATCAGTACATCTGGATATCTACGAATAGGTGATGTAAAATGCGTATAGTTTTCAAATGCTAAGCCATAATGACCAATGTTTGTAGTCGTGTATTCTGCCTTTGACATCGTACGAACTGCCATTTTACTCAACAAAGCCTTTTCAGGCTTGTCCTTAATGATTTCCATCATATTGGTCAGCGTATCTTGTATTTTACTTTCATCTTTAAAATTAAAAGTATGTCCAAATCTACGGGCTATGGCAGACAATTGACCTAGCTTCTCTTGACTTGGTTTATCATGCACACGATAAACTGACGAACGCTTTATTTTATCATCTTTTGGCGGAATACTCAAGTATTTAGATACTGTCGTATTGGCGAGCAGCATAAAATCTTCTACGAGCATGTGTGCATCTTTGCGCTCTTTGACATAGACATCTATTGGATGATTATTTTCATCAAAGCGAAAACGAACTTCTTCTGTTTCAAAATTAATAGAACCATTTTTGAAACGTTGCTCACGCAAATGATACGCTAGTTTATTCATATACAATACTTCTTTGCTATATGGACTCTCCTCTCCTTCTAGTACTTCTTGTGCTTGCTCATAAGTAAATCGTTTATTAGAGCGAATCACCGTTTTGGCAAAAGTGTAGTTTCTGATTTCCATCTTCTGGTCAAAATCAAACAAAACACTAAAAGCACATTTGTCCTCATCTGGACGAAGCGAACACACGAGATTAGACAATTTCTCTGGCAGCATCGGACAAACTCTATCGGGCAAATAAACCGAAGTTGTACGCAATTGTGCTTCAT
>JBMZDS010000286.1:0-1452 GCA_049614465.1 Chitinophagales bacterium | reverse complement strand
AATGTCGTTCGTAGGCAAAAGCAGATAAATGAGATAGAAGCGAGAATGAAAAACTGCCTAGAAAATGAAGATTTGGCAGATTTCAAATTGTTAATAGAAGAGCTAGGCATTGCTTGTCCTGTATCGGGCAGCAAAAACTGGACGGATGTACGTCAGTTCAATTTGATGTTCAACACACAACTAGGCAATATCGCAGGCGAAGAAGGAAAATTATATCTCCGACCAGAAACTGCTCAAGGTATTTTTGTCAATTTTTCCAATGTTTTGAATACAGGAAGACAAAAAATTCCTTTTGGAATCGCTCAAATAGGAAAAGCATTTCGTAATGAAATCGTAGCTCGTCAGTTTATCTTTCGTATGCGTGAATTTGAACAAATGGAAATGCAATTTTTTGTACGACCAGGAGAGCAAAAGAAATGGTATGACTACTGGAAAGAAACTCGTCAAAAATGGCATACAAAATTAGGATTAGGGGAAGAAAATTATCGTTTTCATGATCATCTGAAGACGGCTCACTACGCAGACATGGCAGCTGATATTGAGTTCAATTTCCCATTTGGATTTAAGGAACTAGAAGGCATACACTCTCGTACAGATTTTGATTTGACACAGCATCAAGAATTGAGTGGTAAAAAACTACAGTATTTTGATCCAGAACTCAATGAGAGTTATGTACCGTATGTCGTAGAAACTTCGATAGGTGTAGATAGAATGTTCTTGGCTGTATTAGCGTCTTCATTAAAAGAAGAAGTTGTAGATGCTGAAAAAGGAACATCAAGAGTAGTCTTGAATCTACCACCTGCACTTGCTCCTGTAAAAGTTGCTGTTTTGCCTTTGACGAAAAAAGACGGCTTGCCAGAAAAAGCAAAAGAAATTTTCAATCAACTGCGCTTTGACCTCAACTGTCAGTACGAAGAGAAAGACAGTATAGGAAAACGCTACAGAAGACAAGATGCTATAGGTACACCGTACTGTATCACTGTCGATCATCAGACACTGGAAGACAATACAGTGACTATTCGTGAGCGTGACTCTATGGAGCAAGAGCGTGTTTCTATCGACAAAGTAATGGAGCTAGCGATTGAAAGATGTAGCTGGAAGCAATTGCTGGGATAAATGGAAATCCAATTTAAAATAGGAATAACTGTGTTTATTTTAGATTTTTTTTCAGATAAAGAATTAATCATAAATAGATATTGCTAGTTAAATATATTTTTTATTTAACTTTGCATAAAATATATAAATCATGAAAAAAGGAATCATTTTTATGTTGCTATCAATAATAGCAATAAGCGTAAGCGCACAGACTCAAGTATTTGTTGGCCCTGCAGTAGGGATAGGGATTAATAAATTTAAAGTTAATGGAGGTTTAGGTGATGATAATTATTCAACTGATGCTAAAATTGGATTGAATGTAGGTGTGCCATTTGAGATTAGATTTAATGATATTAT
>JBMZDS010000285.1:0-1508 GCA_049614465.1 Chitinophagales bacterium | reverse complement strand
AAAAACAATGTCCATTGTATTAGACCTGTGTTTATTTCTCTTTCGTGTAATTCAAATATATTACTTTTATTTCATTATGCTTCTCAGCGTTTTATTTTAGTGTTTATTTCTACTCATTAATACTCTTTAGGGTGTTAAGTAATATCAGAAGATATGACTAAAATCAGATAGATTACTTTCCAAAGTAAAAAAATTGCATTGCTTTATGAATAAGATGTGCTATAATTTGATTTAATTTGTAGAATGCTAAAAATAGACATGCACAGTCATATTATGCCGAAGAAATTTCCGAATTTCACTGAAAAGTTTGGCTATGGCGACTTTATTTACCTTGATTTTCATAAGCCCCAATATGCGCGTATGATGAAAGGTAATCAATTCTTTAGAGAGATATTTATCAATTGCTGGGATGCCGAATATAGGATAGAAGAATATGCAAAATTTGATACACAGGTACAAGTTGTGTGTACGATTCCGGTTTTGTTTTCTTACTGGGCAAAGCCAAAAGATGGAGCAGAAGTAGCTCGGTTTCTCAATGATGATATTGCACAGTTGCAAGCTGATTATCCTAAAAATTATATTTCTCTAGGGACTTTGCCAATGCAGGATACAGATTTGGCAATAAAAGAGTTGGAAAGATGTAAAACAGAATTGAATCTTCCAGGTATTCAGATAGGGAGCAATATCAATGATAAGAATTTAAGTGATCCTGCCTTTTTTCCGATTTTTCAAGCAGCAGAAGAGCTAGGAATGTCGATAATGATCCATCCATGGAATATGATGGGTTTTGATAGTATGGAAAAATATTGGCTGCCTTGGTTGGTAGGAATGCCTGCCGAGACATCAAGAGCGATTTGCTCATTGATTTTTTCTGGTGTGCTGGAAAGATTGCCTGATTTACGCTTTTGTTTTTCACATGCAAGTGGTTCTTTTTTGTCTACGATAGGAAGAGTAGAGCATGGGTTTAATTGTCGTCCAGATTTGGTAGCGATAGACAATCCTATCAATCCAAGAGAATATCTCGGCAAGTTTTGGACGGATTCTATCACACATGATGATAAAATGCTCAAATACGTGCTTGATTTGCAGGGTTCAGGCAAAGTATGTCTAGGGACAGATTATCCATTTCCGTTAGGAGATTTAGAGATTGGAAAATTTATCACAGAAATGGGCTTGGATGAAAAAACAGTCAATGATATTTTTTGTGATTCTACACTCTCATGGCTCAATCTCGATAAAGAAAAATTTTTATAAACTTGCAGTATGAAAATTCTCATTCTTCGGTTTAGTTCTATAGGCGATATTGTCCTCACTACTCCAGTCATTCGGTGTTTGAAAAAACAGGTCGAAAATACAGAAATTCATTATGCGACAAAGCCGCCATACTATATTTTACTTAAAGACAATCCTTATATTGATAAAGTCCATAGGTTACATGGCAAGATAGAAGACTTGATAGAGGAATTGAAAGCTGAAAAATTTGATTTAATCATAGACTTGCATAACAA
>JBMZDS010000284.1:0-1578 GCA_049614465.1 Chitinophagales bacterium | reverse complement strand
AAAAATTGCACCCGACTTAAATAAAAGTCAACTAGATGATATTGTAAAAATTGTAGAAAACACAAAAATCGCTGGTTTGATTTCTAATAACACAACTATAAAACGCGAACCATTAATCACCGCAAAAACAGAAATCGAAACGATAGGCAATGGCGGATTGAGTGGTGCTCCATTGACCGATTTTTCTAATGAAGTCTTGGATTATCTGCATACAAAAAGTGAAGGCAAATTTCCGATAATCGGAGTTGGTGGTATCATGAATGCGCAACATGCAAAAACCAAAATAGATAAAGGCGCTGCGCTTGTGCAAGTTTATTCTGGATTTATCTATGCAGGACCAAGTTTGGTGAAAAGGATTTGTAAGGTTTTAGTTGATTAGCGAACTAGATTGTTACATAAATAGTCTTTCAAAATTCTTCTACATTATAGACATCTCCATCTCGACTCAGATATTCTATCCTCAACAGATTTTGTATCTCATCATAGACATATCTTTTTTGAAAACTATCGTAGCTTGCTCCCGCACCTTCAATCTTATAGTCTAGTTCTATATTTTCTTGATTCTTTGAAAGAATAATTTCATAATCATTAGAAAACCAATTATTCTTTTTGAAGTGTCCAAACTCAGCAACTAATAAACCTTCATAAGAAACAGATAGCATGCAATGTCCATAATCTTGCGCCATCTGTTTTTGTTTCTCCCCATTTATAAAAATTGCTCTCTCCACATTTTGATAAATCGAAATATACTCCTTTGTCAAATCATCTTCAACTTGAATGTCAAACTGATTAAATTCAAACAATAGACAGCCAACTTTATTGATAATTGTATCCGTATTTCTGTTTGAATAACGAACGGTTTTGAAAAATAAATCAAAATCATCGTTGAAATAAATCCTATGATAAATACTTTTTTCAAAATTCTTCCTCCTTTATCATTTCACCCATTTCATATTCTTCTCTTCTAATTAATTCTCTTTGCTTGTTATAATAGGACCATACGCCTTGTTCAATTTTTTTGTATGTTGGAATTTCTATTAAAGTATCTTGCAATGTTGTCATACTTATCTGCCATAAACTATCGATATAATCTACAACATTTTTAAACTGTCCAATTACCAGCGTATCCATTTCTTGACTCTTTACGTATTTCACATCATCACTTTTATCCGAAGTAATGAAAGATTCGAATTCATTAGTCAATTTATTCTCTCGTGTCATAGTATTATCAGTCGTTATTTCAACAAAATGCGATACAGTATCTCCTATACATACCTCCCCATATTGAATAGTATCCCACCCCATTTCGTGCAAATCTGTATGAAAATAACCACAATCACAAGAACATTGAAACTCATTCATATCATAATCAGTTTGACAACCACTAATCATATAATTTAGAGCATATATTCCCCAACGATAATGAGTATTCCTTTTGAGTCTAATGTCGTCAAAAAAGAATTGTTGCCCTAGCACAGCAGAGTCAATAGTCCTTAAAATTTCTTCATTAAATAATGTACCCTTGTTCTTGACTACCTTTAGTCCTCCTTCTGTACAAATTATAGCTTTGAATGAAAT
>JBMZDS010000283.1:0-1668 GCA_049614465.1 Chitinophagales bacterium | reverse complement strand
TGAAAGCCTATATCGACAATAATGATATTACAATCGATGAATTGATTCAACACGTGAAAGCTCCAGATTTCCCAACAGGAGGAACTATCTATGGCTATGAAGGTGTAAAAGAAGCATTTGAAACAGGTAGAGGAAAAGTAGTCGTAAGAGGAAAAACACACTTTGAAACAAGTCCTACAGGTCGTGAAAAGATTATTATCAATGAAATTCCTTTCCAAGTCAATAAAGCGAATTTGATACAAAAGATATCAGAACTAGTTAATGATGGAAAGATAGAAGGAATATCTGATGCCAATGATGAATCAGATAGAGATGGAATGCGTATCGTTATCGATTTGAAGCGTGACGCTATTCCTAATATTGTTTTGAATAAGTTATTCAAATTGACGCAGTTACAGACTTCATATGGAGTGAATAATATCGCTCTTGTAGATGGTCGTCCGCAATTGCTCAACTTGAAAGATATGATTAAATACTTCATCGAGTTTAGACATGAAGTAGTTGTCAGAAGAACGCAATACGAATTGCGTAAAGCAGAAGAAAGAGCGCATATATTGGAAGGATTGATTATCGCGTCTGACAATATAGATGAGGTTATCAAGATAATCAGAGCGTCAAGCAATACAGAAGAAGCGAGAAATAACTTGATCGCAAGATTTGAATTGTCTGACCTTCAAGCTCGTGCGATTGTCGAGATGCGTCTACGTCAATTGACAGGACTAGAGCAAGACAAACTACGTGCAGAGTATGATGATATCATGACAACTATCAAGCGTTTGAAAGAGATTTTGGACAATGAAGATATCCGTTTTGATATTATTAAAACAGAACTAGACGAAGTTAAGGACAAGTTTGGCGATGATCGTAAGACTAATATTGAGTTTTCTGCAGGAGATATCGACATTACAGATTTGATTCCAGATGAAAAAGTAGTTATTACAATTTCACATCTTGGATATATCAAACGTACGCCATCTGCTGAGTTTAAGACACAAAATAGAGGCGGAAAAGGTTCTAAAGGATCAAAAACACGTGAGGAAGATTTTATCGAACACATGTTTACTGCTACAGCGCATAATTACTTATTATTCTTTACAGAAAAAGGGAAATGTTTCTGGATAAAAGTATACGAAATACCTGAAGGAAGCAAGACTTCAAAAGGAAGAGCAATACAAAACTTGATGAATTTGCCACAAGACGATAAGATTTTGGCATACATTCCTATAAAGGATTTGAAAGATGATGAATTCTTAGATTCTCGTTACTTATTGTTTGCTACTAGCGATGGTACAGTAAAAAAATCATCAATGAGAGATTATTCTCGTCCTAGAACTAATGGAGTCAATGCAATCACAATCCGTGAAGGAGATAAATTGGTTAAAGTTGCGTTAACAACTGGAGATTCAGAGATTTTCCTTGCTACTAAAAAAGGTAGAGCAGTACGTTTTACCGAGACAGATGTGCGTAAAATGGGAAGAAATGCTACCGGTGTAAGAGGAGCAAGACTCAATGGTGAAGACGATGAGGTGATAGGAATGCTTACACTTTCTAAAGAAGAGAAAGAAACAACTACAGTATTGGTAGTATCTGAAAGAGGATATGGTAAGCGTACAATGGTTGATGAATTTGACGAAGAAACACAAACTTGGGAACCTGTCTATCGTGTGA
>JBMZDS010000282.1:0-1687 GCA_049614465.1 Chitinophagales bacterium | reverse complement strand
CATAAAATCCAACAAGGTTTTAATTTGTTTAGCAAGCATTTTTGCAGTTGTACTTCCTATATGACGAATTCCTAAACCAACAAGCAGTCTCCAAAGTGGTTGATTTTTAGCGTACTCCACTCCTACTTTTAAATTTTCGACAGATTTATCTTTCCAACCTTCAAGAGCAAGTATTTTTTCATAATCCAATCGAAAAATGTCTTCAATATTTTCTAGCAAGCCTTCTTTGATAAATCGCTTTACAATATCTTTTCCTAATCCATCGATATCCATGGCTCCTTTTGACACAAAATGAATAATTCGCTCTTCAGATTGTGCAGGACATTCTGCATTATCACATCGCCAAATTGCCTCACTTTCAGGTTTGACAAGAGTCGTCTCACAACTTGGACATATTGTAGGAAAAATAATTGAAGTTGTATTTTCTCTCTTCGCTAAATCTACACTTGCGATATATGGAATGACATCACCAGCACGCTCGACTTTCACAAAATCACCTAGCTGAATATCTTTATCTGCTATAAAATCTGCATTATGAAGCGAAACAGAACTCACCGTCACACCTGCCAATCTTACTGGCTCTAACTTGGCAACAGGAGTCACTGCACCAGTACGACCTACTTGATATTCTATATTGAGCAATTGTGTAGTGGCTTGCTGCGCCTTGAATTTATACGCAATCGCCCATCTGGGATGATGAGCCGTAGCTCCGATGACTTGTTGTAGTTGTATATCATCTGCCTTGACCACCATACCATCGATCTCATAGTTGTAATCTGCACGTCTTTCTTCCCAATTTTGACAAAAAGAAACGACATCATTTATCTCTTCAAATTTTCCTTTTTCCTGTGTAGGCACTTGAAATTCTAATGATGCGAGTAAATCTATATTGCCAAACTGTGATATGATTTTATTCTTTCCTAACAAATCATTGCCGTCTGCATCTGCGACATAACCCACTTGATAAATAAACGCTTCTAGATTTCGCTTGGCTACTTCATTGGCATCTTTCATACGCAATGAACCAGAGGCTGTGTTTCTTGAATTCTGAAATATCTTCAATCCTTCTTTTTCTCGATCGATATTCATCTGTTCAAACGCTCCATTCTCTATCACCACCTCTCCTCTCACTTCTATTTTTGCTATCCCATATTGCGAAAAATTGGCTTGATGCGGAATTCCTTTTATCGTCTTTGCATTATTAGTTATCTCTTCACCTTCTACTCCATTTCCTCTAGTTGCCGCCCTTATCAATTTATCATTTTCATAAACCAAAGCGATACTTGCTCCATCAAATTTTGGTTCTACGCAATAAGTGATTGCTTCTCGCCCAGAAATTTTCTTTACAGACTCATCAAATGCTTGCAAGTCTTCTGCATTATAGGAATTGTCTAGCGAAAGCATCGGCACAGTATGTTTTACTGTTGTAAAATCTTTCGTTAAAACTTGTGCTACTTTTTGTGTAGGAGAATTTTCATCTATAAGTTGTGGATTAACAGATTCAAAAGTCTTCAGTTTTTTATACAAAGTATCGTACTCAAAATCCTTAACGATAGTTTCTGAATCAACATAATAAGCTTGATCGAGAAAATGTATCAACTCTCTTATTTCAGTTAAATTTTTAGCAGTAATGTCATTTTTCAGAAAAAACTGAACGTCAGCTTGGGCAAGTTTAGAATCCATAAAA
>JBMZDS010000281.1:0-1691 GCA_049614465.1 Chitinophagales bacterium | reverse complement strand
CTTTAAATCATATTTCTCAATCTTATTGTAGAGATGACTACGCTGAATATCTAGCTGTTCTGCTGTCTTAGATACATTCCAATTACTTTTTTTGAGTTTATCTTCAATAAATAATTTTTCCATATGCTCCTTAAACTCTTGGAAGCGCTCAAACTGATCAAATAGCATCGTAGGAGGGCTTTTTGTTTGTGCATTTGAAACATAAGCACGTACATCTGCCTCTTCTATTTTCGCACCACTAAGAATAACTAATCGTTCTATGATGTTGCGCAATTCACGGATATTTCCTGTATAATCAATATCTTGTAATGCATTGATAGCTGATGGCGTTATTTTTTTGATAGACATACCATAATCTTGACAAATTTCCTTGACAAACTTATCAGCGATAAGTGGAATATCTTCTTTACGCTCATTGAGAGAAGGCACATGGAGAAGTATAACGCCTAAGCGATGATACAAATCCATTCTAAATTTCTTTTCTTCTATCTCTTGTAGCAAATCTTTATTAGTTGCAGCCAAGATTCGTACATCTACTTTAATGTCTTTATCTCCGCCTACACGGGTGATTTTACTTTCTTGCAACGCACGTAAGACTTTGGCTTGCGCTTCATGTCCCATATCCCCTATTTCATCTAAAAATAGTGTACCACCATTAGCTTGTTCAAACTTTCCAATACGTTGTTTGATTGCAGAAGTAAATGCTCCTTTTTCATGACCAAAAAGCTCTGATTCTATCAATTCGTTTGGAATAGCTGCACAATTCACTTCAATAAATGGACCTTTAGCTCGGTTACTTTTCTCATGAACCCATCTTGCAGCAAGTTCTTTCCCTGTACCATTATCTCCTGTGATGAGCACTCTAGCATCTGTAGGAGCAACACGCTCTATAGTATCCAATATTTTTTTAATAGCAGGAGATTCTCCTACGATATTACGTGACTTTGATACTTTTCGCTTAAGTACTTTTGTCTCCGTAATAAGGTTAGACTTATCCAAAGCATTTTTTACCGTAATCAAAAGACGGTTTAAATCAGGTGGCTTTGAAATATAATCATAAGCTCCTTTTTTGACAGATTCTACAGCCGTGTCAATATCACCATGACCAGATATCATAATGATAGGCGTATCATCTTCATCTTTCATCGCTTCTTCTAACACTTGCATACCGTCCATTTTTGGCATTTTGATATCCAAAATCACTAAATCATAATGATTTTCTTGTATCATCTGCAAGCCTTTCTTTCCATCTTCAGCTTCTTCTACCGTATATTTTTCGTATTCAAGTATTTCTTTTAACGTACGTCTTATGCTACGTTCATCATCTACTATCAGTATTCTTGCCATTTTATATTTGCTTAAAAAGTGTATATTATAATATGCAACCAAATATATGTCTAAAAATAAGGACAGCCAATAAAAGAAGAAAAAAGTTGTAAGCCTATAAGCCGAGTTCTGTGCATAAACTCAAGAAAGTCTATGTGTCTATCATTTATCTGGTTGCTATGTTACCACAACAATCTATCTACCTACCCATCAACAGGAGCGAACCACTCTTATATTGCTGACCTATTTGGTATTTCAACGCTAAAGGTATGCTCAGCTACAATTGTTACCAACTGTACTGGTGAGCTCTTACATCACCTTTTCACCCTTATCCCAATAAAAATCAGGACGGTTATTCTCTGCAG
>JBMZDS010000280.1:0-1717 GCA_049614465.1 Chitinophagales bacterium | reverse complement strand
CGTATTTGCCAAAATAGAAGATGATAAAAATCTTTCCGCTTTTATCGTAGAAAAAGACTTTGGTGGTATCACTATAGGTGCAGAAGAGCACAAACTTGGTATTAAGGGTTCGTCTACAGTACAAGTATTTTTTAATGATACAAAAGTACCTGCCGAAAACTTACTTTCAGCAAGGGGAAAAGGATTTAAAATTGCGTTGAATATCTTGAATTCTGGTCGTATCAAACTAGCAGCTGGCGCTACTGGCGGCTCTAAATTTGCCATTAGTAAAGCAGTGCAATATGCCATAGACCGTAAGCAATTTGAACAATCAATTGCAGAATTTGGTGCAATGAAACATAAGATAGCTGAAATGACGGTTCGTACTTTTGCATCTGATACAGCGGTCTATCGTACAGGAAGTAATATTGATTTGAAAACAGAAGAATTTACCAAATCAGGAGAAGATGCTGGTGAAGCAAAACTAAAAGCTCTCCGTGAGTATGCCGTAGAGTGTGCTTTGCTCAAAGTAAAGGGCTCTGAAACTCTAGACTACGTGATAGATGAATCACTTCAAATACATGGTGGAATGGGATATGCTGTGGAGACTGGTATAGAAATGGGTTATCGTGATGCTCGTATCACTCGTATCTATGAAGGGACAAATGAGATAAATCGTTTGCTATCTGTAGCAGAACTCGGTAAGCGCACCGTAAAAACAAAAGAGGTAAATCTAAAAGCAGCAGGAAAAGCTATCCCAATGCAATTGCTAGGAAAAATGCTGCCTTTCAGCACAGATAATGAAACCGATATCGTTGAAAATATCAAATCTATATTTTTGCTTCTGCTCAACTCGACAGGACAGAAATATCGTGAAAAAATAGAGTTTGAACAAGAAATCGTAATGAACTTGGCAGACATACTTGCTGAGGCATATCTTGCAGAATCTATCTTACTCAGAACACAGAAACTCAAAGCAGATAACAATAGTGATAAAGCACAAGTAGCTATCATGGAAAAAATGGTACAAGTCTATCTCTACAATGCACTAGAAATCACACGCAATGCAGCAAAAGAAATCATAGATGCATACGCAGAAGGGATGGAAAGACCAAAAATGCGTTACTTGACTGGTTTATTGACAAAGCCATACAATATCAATGCGAAAAACTTACGTAGAGAAATTGCAGATTATGTAATAGCGAAGAAAGAGTATTGTTTTTAGTCTTTTTAGATTTTATTAGATAGTATTTAGATTAAACTCATGGAAAATTTAAAAACAAAAGATAAAGAGCTTCTTAAAATTATATTCCTACATATAATGGATAGAAATCCAGGTTTTGGTTCTTATTATGGTTTATCTCAAATTTTAGAAAGAATTCTAATTTCACCCTATTATAGACATCATAAAGTTCAGATTAGTACCCTAGTTGAAAAAGAATTAATAACGTCTGTAAAAAATGGATGTTTTTACATTACGGAAAAAGGCAAAATATTTCTTGAAGAAAACAAATCAAAACTTTCTAAAGAAAATCTTAACTATATGCTTTCAAATAATTCATCTACAATAAATATTGTATTCCCATTCTTATAAAAAAAATAAATTCATGATAAATTTTTCAAGTAAAAGAAAAGTAAGGTTACTTAAAATAGGACATGAAATTCTAGATAAAGAGATTATGTCAGAAAATGAAATTCATGTACTTTCTGATTTAATTGAATATCCGTTAAAATCTGG
>JBMZDS010000279.1:0-1731 GCA_049614465.1 Chitinophagales bacterium | reverse complement strand
TGTATCAGTGTATTTGCATTACTTTCTAGTATAAGACGCTTCGCTTCGCTTACTTTTTCTAAAGAATTTGGGATAAATTTTTGCCCACCAAAACCTGGATTGACAGACATAATGAGCAGTATATCTATCTCATGTATAATGTCCTTGATGACAGATACTGGCGTATGAGGATTGAGTACCAAGCCTGCTTTCGCACCTAATTTTCTTATTTGCTGCAAATCTGAGTGAATATGGAGATTGCCTTCATAATGAATAGATATTCCATCTGCACCTTTAGCTATGAACTGCTCAAAGTATTGGCTAGGTTTTTCTATCATCAAATGCACATCAATAAACTTTTTCGTATTCTTTTTGACGACATCTAATATCGGAAAACCAAAAGAGATATTAGGCACAAATACACCATCCATTATATCAACATGCACCCACTGAGCGGCTGATTTTTCTATCAGTTGTATATCTTTTGCCAGATTGCCAAAATCGGCTGCCAATATTGAAGGGGCTATTATAGGTCTATCCATGACACAAAAATACGGTATAGAAACCACTCTATACCGTATTTTTTAAACTAACTAACTAAAGTATTTTTTATAAAAATATAGATTCTATTTCATTCATTTTACTTTTCACCACATCTCGAGATATTGTTCGACTACGCTCTTCAAAAAAATTGCTCTCAGCAATAGCTATTTTGCGATACTTATTGATAACTACTCTAGCATAGATAGAAAAAGTAACTCTTGGGTTTTCTTGATACATATTTGATGCTTCCAATAAAGCTAAAGTACCATATGCTTTCCATACATCTAATGAGATACTGCCTGTACCAATTGTATCATAGTAACTTTCTTCTATAAGATAAGAATAAGAATCTAAAGAACCATATTTAAAATATCTATCCATAATTGTCGTAAATTTTGTCGTTGTTATAGGTTAATAATAAAACTTCTCAATAAATTGTACGGAACAGAACAAAAAAGGTTACACTTTTTGTAGAAAAAGATAAATACGTTAAAATTATTACAGTAAAAACATCAAAAAGTCACTAAGACTCTTAATCACGAAATCACTTTTGGCAAGTGCCTCTTCGTCTTCTGATATTAGAAAAGATTTCATGCCAAGATTGGCACCAAACTGAAGATCAGTCATACTATCTCCTATCATTATAGATTTAGAAAAATCTATCTCTGGAAAATCTCTTTTTGCCCACATAGCCATTCCTATCTCTGGTTTGCGACAAGGACTTTCATCTTCCTCTAAGTCAGGACAATAATACACTCTATCTATACTTCCACCTTCTTCTTCTATCGCAGCTAGCATTTTGTCATGAATATCATGCAAGTCGTGTTTGGTCATCAATTCCTTACCGACACCTTGCTGATTTGTCACAACAACTACTCGCCCAAAAAAAGCAGATAAATAACGAATTGTACGCTGTACATCTGGCAAAAACTCAAATTCTTCCCATGTTTTAACATAATCGCCTTCAAGTTTGCGATTGATAACCCCATCTCTGTCAAGAAAAAGTGTCCAAGATTCGTCAATAGATAATTGTAAACTCATAGTATTTTCTAAATAAGCGGCAAAGGTAATTTAATTTGAAAATATAAGATAAAGTCACCTATCTTTTTTCAGTAGAATAATATATCACTTCTTGTTTTTCTCCTCTATCCATCTTGACATATACTTTGTACTTTGAAATGTATGATGATAAAGCAAAGTACCTATAAA
>JBMZDS010000278.1:0-1734 GCA_049614465.1 Chitinophagales bacterium | reverse complement strand
AAAATGCTCAACGGCAAATACCAAACAGGAAAAGCATTGATGTCAGTATAAATATTAGAATATTGCTTTAATGGAGAAAAAAGAAAAATCAATGCAATCACAATCAATACGATATTGGTCTGCATTGAATAAAATATCTCTCGGAGAAAGTCTTTCTTTGATGCCTTCTTATCTTGAATTTTTGCTTGCTGAAATGCACTAGTAAATAGCTTGTAAAAAATCAAAAAGGCAATACCTGAAAGTAGAAAATATCGCGCAAAGAGCACTACAATAAATGATAGAAAAGTCAATCCGTCTTCCATAATATAGTTTTAAATGATACAAAGATAGATTAGCGCCTTTTGAAAAAGATTAACAAAAGATAATTAACGATTATTCTTTTCAGCTAATCTTTTCCGAATTCTACTCAATGATACAGGTGTAATACCTAATACATTGGCAATATATTTATTGGGTACACGGTTGTTAATATCTGGTTTGTCATGAATGAATTTCAAGTATCTTTCTTCGGCATTAAGTAGTTTAAAAGAGTTTAGTTCGTCTATAGAATTTTTAATAATCTTATGTAAGAAATGGATACGTACTTGTTCGTATTTTAAATTTTCATTGATAATGTGCTGCAAAGAGTCATAGTTTATTTCTAAAAGGACAGTTTTTTCTATAGCTTGTATTGTAAATCGTGATGTTCTATTGAATAATATTACATCAGGAGAAGCTATAAAGTTATCTTCCCAAAGTAATTGATTAGTGATTTCTTCTCCATTTTCTTGAATCGAAAAAGAACGAATAAGTCCTTTCTTTATATAAGCAACAGTCTTTTGATTAGAGCCTTCATGTATGTAGATTTGATTGGCAGCTAATTCACGTTGATTTGTGTTTTGGTAAAACAACTCCATATCTTGAATCGTCAACCCTTTAAAGATTCTGAAGTAAAATTTTATTTTCTCTGCATCTAGCATTTATATATCTTTAGAATAGAAAGGTATCATTTTTTTTAATATTGTTGCATTAAAATCATACATTAGCTATATATGATACATCCCAATATACATTATCTCGCTCTTTCTTTTGTAGACGGAATAGGCGCTGTCAATGCAAAATTATTGATTAGCTATTGTGGTAGTGCGGAGGCGATTTTTAAAGAAAGTAAAGCGGCTTTGCTCAAAATTCCAGGCATAGGAGCGAAGACTGTCAGTAAAATACAGAGTAGTGCTGTACAAGAAAAAATAGATGAGGAGTTGGCTTTTATCGAAAAATACAAGATAAAAATGCTTGCGTATACGGATGCCGACTTTCCGCAGCGACTCAATCATTGTCCTGATGCGCCATTGCTTCTATATCAAAAAGGAACTACGAATCTTAATGCAACTAAAGTTATTTCTATTGTAGGAACTCGAAAAGCTACGCACTATGGAAAAGGATTTGTACAGTCACTTTTGGGCGAATTGCAAGGCACAAACATTCAAGTGGTGAGTGGCATGGCGCTTGGTATAGACGGGCAGGCGCATAAAAGTTCAATCGAAAACGGATTGGAGACTATCGGAGTTTTAGGGCATGGATTGAATACGATTTATCCTGCAAAACATAAAAGTCTAGCGAAAGAAATGCTAGAAAAAAGAGGTTCATTGCTTACAGAAAGAAACTCACAAGAGAAAATGGTGCCTGGTAATTTCCCAAGTAGAAATAGGATCATTGCTGGCATGAGCGATGCTGTCTTGGTTCTAGAATCTGCTA
>JBMZDS010000277.1:0-1776 GCA_049614465.1 Chitinophagales bacterium | reverse complement strand
GAGCTTCAAAAAGTATTTTTCCAAATGTAGCAACATCTCCTTTGCCAAGTGCATTTACTGATTGTAACACTCGTCCATTTTCTTCTAGAATATATTTTGTTCGCTTGTATTCAGTTTTGTTTAGTTTTATTGAGTTAAGTATATCAAAACTAACATCTCGCAATGCTTTTACTTCTTTATATTTCACTTTAATTTTTGCGACAGCTGATTCACATTCTGCCCTACGCTTGTTATACTCAGAATTTGCCAATTGATGAGACATACCGCTATTGATGAGTAGCAATTGATATTTACCGAGATCAATCTTTTTAGTAAAAAAATCTAACGAACGACAATCCAATAGTATCACTTCACCTTTCTCTCCCATCATACTCGCAAACTGATCCATGATTCCACATTGTACACCTGCATAATTGTGTTCTGCTTGTTGAGAAATTTTTATCATTTGCCAAGGAGTTAATTCTAAATCAAACAACTTGTTCAAAGCAAACACAAAAGCGTTTTCTAATGCAGCAGAAGAAGACAAACCTGCTCCTTGTGGAATATCTCCAGAAAAAACTGCTTTGAAATCACCAATTTCTCTTCCTGTTTTTTTGATTTCTTCTATTACACCGATAGTATAATTTTGCCAAGCCCCCTTTGGAAAAAGAGCTTTACAATTACTATGAGATGAAAAAACTAATTCTTCGTTTTTATCCAACGCAATCATTTGAGTATTTTCAGTGCTTTTTCCTATTCCTACATAAATTCCTTTATCAATAGATGCAGGTAGTACAAATCCATCATTATAGTCCGTGTGCTCTCCTATTAGATTAATTCTTCCCGAAGATTTGACAATAATATCAGGTGCTGTTTTGTAGCAATTTTGCCAATAGGATTTTATTTTTTGTAAAACCGGATTCATGTAAATAAGCGTCTTTTAGAGAAAAAAGAAAATCATTACTAAACTAATTCGTCCTCTAAAGTAGAAGATTAATTAGGATTAGACATACTATTCAGAATACCAATTTCGTATTATAATAAACGGCTGCTATGAAAAAGTCACCTACAACCTTTGTTTTTCTCCTATTAATCTCATTTTGTGTAGCACAAGATGAACTAGGACTACGTACTTCAAATTTTTCAGGAACTAATGGGATTTTATTGAATCCTTCGTCAAGTGCTTCTATGCCTTATCGCTGGGATATCAATATCATATCTGCTGGTGCATTTGCATACAATAGATATGCATACGTTGAAAATTCAAGTATATTATCTATTCTAAAAAACAAAGATAACATAGCAGAGCATCCTTCTTTATCTGACAATGATGCTACTGTTACTAGCACCAACGGATTATACTATAATTTCTTTGATGCCTCTAAAAAAATAAATAATAGTGTCAATGCTTTTGTAACACTACCCTCCTTTGTTGTACGTAAAGAAGATAAAGCGTTTGGCTTTTTTCTAAACTCAAGAGTACAGTTTTCTACTAACCGTATAGATGAAGACTTAGATTATTTTGCGATAAAAAACTGGGAATTAGGACAACGCATAGAAATCGATAAAATAAAAACGACAGGAGCGGCTTGGACAGAAGTAGGACTTCACTACAGTCAGAATATTACCAACACTAGAAATGGAAAATTGGATATGGGAATAAATTTTAAGTATCTACTCGGTAGTGATGCGTTCTTCATAAAAAGTACGGACAAAGTTTCTATTACCAATCTATCAGATACAATAGGATTTTCTAATAGTGCTGTAAAATATGGTGTCGCTTCTTCTCTGACAGAC
>JBMZDS010000276.1:0-1784 GCA_049614465.1 Chitinophagales bacterium | reverse complement strand
TATGAAGCGTTCTTTGTCTAGCTTAAACATGACAATGGAAATAGGAAGAAGAGGAACAATTGATAACGGAGGATTGAAAGAAAACTATTATAAATTCACATTAGCTTACACATTGAGCGACAAGTGGTTTATAAAGAGAAAATTTGACTAAACAAAATGCAATAATTATGAAAACGATGAAAAGCATACTAAGTATTATAGCGATTGCCTTGACCATGACAGTAATGGCACAAGACGATCCAATGACAAATATTCAACCTATTGTAGATGCGGCAGCTAAAAACTGTAGTGGACCAGTTTGGGGAGTAGATAGTGCAAAAACAGCAATGAACTACTCTTTGTACAGAGAAGATTTCAAGCAAAAAAACTATACTGCAGCGATGAAAGGATGGAAATATGTTTTCTATAATGCGCCTAAAGTAAGACAAACAACACACTTAAACGGTGTGACTATGTATGAGGCTTTGGCAAAAGAAGTAGGAAAAGAAGCGCCAGAATATGTTGGTTATACTGATACGGTATTGGCGATTTATGAAGTAAGAGCTAACTGTTTTGGTTTGACTGCTGATTTGCAAATGCGTAAAGCTTTTGCTTGGTATACATATAGAAATAAAGGAAATGAAGCTTTGGTTTATGATATGTTTACAGAGACAGTAAATCTTTATGAAAAAGATGATAAGAAAAACAGCATTAGTTCTGCTTTCTTGACTCCTTGGATATTGATGGCTATTAAAGCACACAAGACAGCAAAAGTAATTGAAGCTGATGAAGTGTTGGCTGTATTTGAGCAAATTGGAGAAATTGCTGATCATAACATGGCTGCAGGAAATGATGTAGGAAAATACAAAGGAGCAAGTGATAAGGTATATGAGTACATGGAAAAATATGGCTACTTAGATTGTGAGTCTATTATTCCAATGGCGGAGAAAAAATACAACGCAAATCCAGATGATGTAGCTACAGCTATTAAAGTCTATAAAATGTTGAAAGGTTCAAAGTGTTATGATGCGCCTTTCTTCATCACGGTAGCAGAGAAAGTATTTGCAAACCAACCAAATGCTGCTTTAGCAAAGTTTTTGTCTAAAAAGTATGCTGCTGAAGGAGACTATACAAAAGCAATTGATCTTGCATTACAAGGTGTAGAGTTGGAAGAAGATACAGAGCAAAAAGCATTGCAAACATTGAACGTAGCAGATATGTATCGTAAAAAAGGAGATTTTTCTTCTTCTAGATCTTATGCTTACAAAGCTGCTGAGTTGAAAACAGGATGGGGTGCACCATACATCATGATTGGAAGATTGTATGCTTCTAGTGGATCTAGATGTGGAAGTGGTACAGGCTGGGAAAGCCAAGTAGTTGTGTGGCCAGCAATCGATATGTGGAGCAAAGCAAAATCAATTGATGCGTCTTCTGCTACAGAAGCTCAAAACTTGATTAACCAATACTCTCAATATATGCCAGCAAAATCTGACATATTCTTTAAGCAGTTGAGTGTTGGGTCTAGCTATACCGTTCCATGTTGGATAGGAGCTACGACTACAGTTCGTTCAAGTGACTAGTTTGTAAAAGAATAAATAGTAGAAATCCCATAGTTTGCAAAAGCTATGGGATTTTTTTGTTTTTGAAAACTCTATTTTAGGATTTAAGTAATTTTTTTGTAAAATAAGCATGAGAAACCTATACAAATAAGTAATTGAGCGAAAATTATTATAAATTCATACTGACAACCAAAATCGTTTATAAAGAGAAAACTTGGACTCGAAAATGTAATAATTATGAAACTC
>JBMZDS010000275.1:0-1791 GCA_049614465.1 Chitinophagales bacterium | reverse complement strand
AACCCGTTGAGTAAAAAAGAAATCAGACAAGCTATCAATTATAGTTTTGACCGAACTGATATGATAAATTATCTTCGAAAAGGGGTAGGAGAGCCTGCATTGGCGGGATTTGTACCGAGTGGATTACCTTCTTTTGATAGTGATAAAGTAGTGGGTTATGATTTGGATGCAGAGAAAGCAAGAGAATTGCTACAGACAGCAAATTATCAAGGCGAAGAAATCGTATTGCAAACCAATGAAAGCTACAAGGATATTGCCTTATATATTGCTAATCAAGCAGAGCAAGTAGGACTCAATATCAGTATTGAAGTTGTACAGCCTTCTATCTTGAGAGAATGGATGGCGCAAGGAGAAGTTAGTTTTTTTAGGGGCAGTTGGATTGCAGATTATCCTGATGCAGAAAACTATTTATCACTTTTCTATGGTAAGAATGGTGCACCGCCCAATTACACTCGTTTTTCTAATTTGACATTTGATTCGTTGTACGAACAATCATTGCAAGAAGATAATGATAGTCTACGATTTTCATTGTATCATAAAATGGATAGTATTGTGCTAGATGAAGCGGCAGTTGTTCCTTTGTATTATGATGAGATAATGCGATTTACACAGAAAAATATTAGCGGCTGTTCTCCTAATGCGCAGAATCTATTAGATTTAAAATGGGTAAAGAAAAAATAATGCTATTCTTTAATTAATTGAAGTCTAATGATAGATGGTAGCTCTAAAGTATAGCTATTATATGCTCCTTCGCAGCAAGGAAATGTCGTCAATCTCCAGTCCCAGAAGATTAAGAAAGTTTTATTCAGATATTCGGGATTATCATCAAATTGTTCGTTGTCAGCATATAGTGCTACTTTTTTCAAGTTATTAGCTCCATATCCAAAGTCATAAAAATTGCCATCTGCATCTTCAAACTCGATATGAAAATAATCACCAAAATCGTTTCCTCTGTATGTCGCTATTAGCGGAGTAGGAACATTTTTCCATTGCTGATTGAGGTATATTGCATAGTTTTTTAATGCCGCATTACTTATCGTATCTGTATCAGATTGTGCTGATGATGTATGATAAAGACCTATTAGCAATAAGAGAAGTAAACAATATTTTTTCATTAGTAGATGGTTAGTTTTTGACCAATATTTAAGAAATCACCTGACAATCCATTCCATTGTTTGATTTTTGAAACACTGGTGTTGTATTGCTCTGCTATGTGACCAAGTGTATCTCCTGACTTCACTTTGTATACAATGTATTCAGGTTGTTCTATGATTTCAGCTTCTACTTCAGCTATCGTGATATCATCCATTATTATTTCCTCCATTGCTGCAAATTGTCCTAGATAGTCATAAGGCAATTGTAATAAAAATCCTTCTTCAGATTTTGGGATAATATTCGTCTTTAAAGATGGATTTAGTAACGCAAGATAGTCTTTGTCTAATCCTAAATTGTGTGCAATATAATCCAAACTTACTTTGTCATAAATCCTCACAGAATCTGTGTAAAACAATTGATCCGTTGGTCGTTGTGGTAATATGTCAAATTCTTCATGGTAGTACATTACAAAAGAGCAAGCGATATATAAAGGCACATAATTTTGAGTTTCTTTAGGTAAAAACTCTCTAATCGCCCAAAAATCTCTTTCCCCACCTGCTTTTGCAATGGCTTTGTTTACATTTCCAGGACCAGCATTGTATGACGCAATTGCCAATTGCCAATCTCCATATATATTGTACAAGTCGGATAGTAAATGTGCTGCTGCATTAGTTGCCAGAACAGGATCACTTCTTT
>JBMZDS010000274.1:0-1810 GCA_049614465.1 Chitinophagales bacterium | reverse complement strand
TTGATCATATTCTACTGGTGAAGAATCATCTAACAATACTTTCACAACAGTTCCTTCGATTTCAGCTTCGATTTCATTAAAAAGCTTCATCGCTTCAATGATACATAATACATCTCCTGTTTTTATAGTATCTCCTACTTTAAAGAAAACTGGTTTTTCAGGGGCAGGTTTTCTATAGAAAGTTCCTACCATTGGTGATTTGAATACAGTGTATTTACTGTCATCATCCGCTTTTGCTGTTTCCTTTGCAGCAGCAGGAGCATCTTGAGCAGGAGTACTAGTCTGTGCAGGAGCTGCTATAGGTGCAGCTGCCATAGCGGGAGCAGCTTGTACCATTGTAGGCATCATTGCTACTGCATCGCTTCCAGATTTTATTGTAATATTAAAATCTCCATCTTTTATTTTTACCTCTGTAATGTCCGTTTTATTGACAAGTTTGATGAGGTCATGTATTTCTTTTTGATTCATAATAGTCGGTTTTGCAGGGTTAAATATACAAAATTGAATGTCCTATTTTGCACGCTCCATGTATGAGCGATTTTTAGTATCTACTTTTATTTTATCGCCTTCATTGACAAATAAAGGTACCTGTACTTCTGCTCCTGTTTCTAATGTTGCAGGCTTGGTAGCGTTAGTAGCTGTATCCCCTTTTAGTCCAGGTTCAGAATAAGTTACTTCTAATATTACATACTGCGGCAAGTCGCATGTCAAGATGCTTTCATCTTTTGTATTGTATAAAATTTCTACAGACTCACCATCTTTTAGTAAGTCATGATTGGTAATAATCTTTTCATCAATAGATACTTGTTCAAAAGTCTCACTATTCATAAAATTCATTCCCATATCATCTTTGTATAGATATTGAAATTTTCTACGCTCTACACGTACATCAACAAGTTTATGCCCTGAAGGCCAAGTGTTGTCAAGTACTTTTCCTGTACTTAAACTTTTCAGTTTTGTACGTACAAATGCAGGACCTTTTCCTGGTTTTACATGTTGAAATTCTACAACTGTATATATGTCATGGTTGTATTCGATACAAAGACCATTTTTAATGTCTGATGTTGAAGCCATAATTTTTGTTTTATTTTTTCGGCTGTGAAAGTAAAACTTTTTCAGCAGTGAGTACCCAATAGTCGAAGAAAAATGCCTTTTTTTGACAAAATTTACCTTTAATTTCAAATCCATTTTCTTCTAACATCGCAGTATATTCTACTAAGTCATATTGATGTGGATGTAAAATATCTAAGGGTAATAGTCTAAATAAATGCTTGAAAAATGAATGATTGTGTGCATCAATTGATAGTATCAACTTTCCATTAAGAGAAGTAATGTTATTTAGTTTTTGCAAACTATTTTTCAAATCGTGAAAATGATTAATCGCATTGAGACAAAATACAGTTGTATATTTTTCTTTTATTGTTGCCGTTTCAAAATCTTGTGTGATAAATGAAGTCTGAGGGTACTTTTCTTTATCAAAAATGAGTAAATCTTTCTCGTATTGTTCTAATAATGGATCGAGTGCTGTAATCTTTTCATTTTGAAAAATTGTAAAAATGCCTGCTGGACCACAGCCAATATCTATAATAGGTGCTTCTGTTTTTTCTAGCGATAAATTGATTTCTTGCAAAAAACCATTCCAGTAGTTTTTTTTCCAAGTTAGATAATCTGTAGGTGTTTTCTTCTTGAGATAATTTTTCCACCATCTACGCTCAAACCATTGTGCTATTTTCCATCTAAAACTCATACTTAGCAGAATAATAGATAAAATAATGACGGAATTTCTCTTACTAAACGCCCATAATCCGTA
>JBMZDS010000273.1:0-1830 GCA_049614465.1 Chitinophagales bacterium | reverse complement strand
CATTTTTTGCAACACAGGGATGTCCCATAGCTCTGGTTGAGCAGAAAATGCAAAAGCATCATAATAAATGATATCAAACTTGGGTAAACTATCAATAGCTAAATCTTGAATCTTCCCTTCGAGTTTATGTAGCGAGAAATGCTTGTCTACTGTATATTTTTCATCCCAAGCAGAAGCATGAATTTGCTCGAAAGCGAAAGGATTTGCTTTTTCTAGTAGTAGTTCATCATAATTAAGCAAAGTTGCATCTTCTTTTTTGATAGGAAATGCTTCAATACCACAATAATCGATTATTTTCTCTTGTTCTTCAGAAAAAATATAAGTTAGATAGGCATTAAGTCCTGTACCAAGTCCCATCTCAAATATGGAGATAGTTTCTTTTTGGCAGAATGAAAGTCCTGCATCTATAAAAACATGCATTGATTCTTGTAATGCACCATGTATAGAATGATAATGTTCGTCTAACTCTTTTATATAAAAAGTATGAGAGCCGTCAGCAGTTTTTATGGGTTTCATTAATACACAACCAATTTCCCAACACTAGAATTTCCTTTGGCAGATTGTACTTGATATAGATAAGTCCCAGTCGCAAATGAACGAGTATCTATTTCTAATATACCTTGTGGTTTTAGGATTGATTGACTCTGCATCTTTTGCCCAAACTGATTGTAAACAACTAATATAGCATCTGTATCTAATTGACTCATATCATATGATAAGTATGCCATGTCATTGGTTGGATTTGGAAATATATTTGCCAAGAATATAAGACTATTAATATCTTTTATAGATGTCGTAGTATCTATTGGATTAGTAGTAGTATCCTCTTCTCCTTCTATCGATTTAATGACTTCCATATCATCAAATTTGAATCCATCTCCATCTACGAATCCATCACTTGCCAATGTATATCTGATTTGAATGTTTTCTCCAAGAAAATCATTCAAGCTCATGCTTTCTTGTATCCAATTGTTTTGTGTGCCGTCATACAATGGTTCGCCTTCATCTTGATTTCCATTGCCTACTTTTGTATAGTTGCCACAAAGTGCTTCCCAATTGTTTTGTCCTACAATAGAGGCTGATACTTGTGCATAGTCATAACCAGCTTCAATATCCCATTTTGCATAAAAGTTGAGAAAAGCTGCTGTTGCGTTTGTTAGATTGATAGTTTGAGAAACCAATTGATTATTTTCATTACTACCATAGTTTCCATTGGGACTGTCACTTGTACTTGTAGGCGCAGAGTAAGCATCATTATCAGCTCCCCAGTCTCCTGAAGTCTGCCATACGACCATGTCTCCACCATTGTCAGTGTATTCTATTTCAGTTTCACCAAAGTATTTGGTCACAGTATCTCTGTATGTATAGTTGGGAGTAGTTGTGATAAGTACAAATTGGAAAGTTCCATCTTCAATATTAGTAGGAGATAGGGTATATGTAATAGCATCATTATCTGTGTCACCAAATTGTAGTCCTGTGAATGTTGCTGCTGTACCTATATTGGCAAAATCATCTCCTATTGCTTCTACGGAAACTACATAGTTTACATCTTGCAAACCTAATCTTGTGATTTCGAAAGGAATAGTTCCTGATACATCTGCAAATACTGCTGGTGACAAATCTTTAGTTTCTACATTATCTAGCAATAGCAATGCAGAACCAAAGTTTTGATGTACGTTTTCTTCACAAATACTTAATATATTGCCAATAGGTGGCCAAAAATCATCTTCATCACCTCCGACTTCAGGAGTCATAGCAAGTGTTTTAGGTTTTGTACTTATATCTCCATATGCCCAATCATCAGAGTCTCCTGCTGCTGGATAAAGACCA
>JBMZDS010000272.1:0-1844 GCA_049614465.1 Chitinophagales bacterium | reverse complement strand
TCTAATGCATCTACAATACGGATCGCTTCATCTACATTTCTTCCTAGTGGCAAGTCATTTATCAATTCATGACGAACCATACCTGCTTCATCAATAATGAAAAGTCCTCTGTATGCTATAGGAGCACCTTCAAAAGCCCAGTTTCCATTTTCATCAAAATCGTATTCTCCAGCCAATACACCATAGTTCATAGCGATTGTTTTTGTCAAATCCGCTACTAATGGATATTTTACACCTTGAATACCACCTTTATTCTTTGGCGTATTGAGCCATGCCCAGTGAGAAAAATGAGAATCAACAGAACAACCAACTACAGCTACTCCTCTTTTCTCAAATTCTGCCATTTTTTCTTGAAAAGCAATCAATTCTGTAGGACATACAAATGTAAAATCCAATGGATAAAAGAAAAATACAACTTTCTTATTTCCTACAAACTGCTCTAAAGAGAAATTTTCTTCAAATTCTCCACCATTTACTACCGCAGTAGCACTAAACAATGGTGCTTTTTTTCCTACTAATCCCATACTATATTCTGTTTTAAATGAGTTATTAAATCAAATGAGGTGCAAAGATACAAAACGTGTCCACTACATTTCTAATACAATTTTACTATTTTTGAACAATAATGTTAAGATTATGAAAAACCTAAGCTATTTATTTTTTGCAGCATTAAGCATTGTTTTATTTGCTTGCGATGACGACACCAAAGAGGAAGATGGACCTCAATTGATTTTTAAATATACATTTAGTGATACACAAGAACGACTCGGCAATTTGGGTCAACCTGTCACTGTTGGCGAAGGCAATGCCGCACAATCTCCTGACATGAAATTGTTAGGTATTCACTCTGTAGAACTAATCAATACACCATACACCCTTCCCTATCAAGGCGCTATCGTATATCAAGGAGAAGAAACATACGATGGTGGCGGACGTGCTATTGATTTTGCAAAAGAAAAAATGGTCAGTCATGGCGATGAATTGACTAGAGTCCCTATTTCATCTGTCGCTCCAGGTACATACACCTATATCCGAAACTCACTTGCGTACCAAAATGGAGATATTGAGTTTTTGTATAACGACCCTACATTTGGAGAATTTAATATTACTTCATCTATTGCCGTATTTTTGGGATTCAATCAATATATCAAATCACATACAGTCACTAATCAATCAGAGACAATCAATGCCAATAAACCACAAGGTTATTGGGCATTTGAAATGAACGAACCGATTGGCATTTTTGAATCAGGACAATCTGCAGGAACGACTGTTCCTAATATATTGAGTAGTACTTCTCCTATCCCATCGGGTTCATGCCTTGTGACTGGCGAGATAGAAGGTGGACTTACCATCACGGGTGATGAAACCGAAGACATCATCGTACATGTTTCTATCAGCACCAATAATAGTTTTGAATGGACGGAAGTAAATGAAGACGGAAAATTCGAACCTGCTGCTGGTGAAGTGCTAGTAGATATGGGAACAAGAGGAATAGAAGCGACTGTAGAATATTAAGAACCAAACTCAACCTATACATTGATTTTTTTTAGCAATAAAACGCATTATATCAAATGGGTTTGTATGATGATTGGTGGCTTTCGCTTTAGCTGGCAAGGAGCTATTATAGGTTTTTTTGTGGGTTATTGTATCGAAGAAGTACTCGTTGGAAATTTTGATATTCGCCCTGAAAAAGTATTCAAAAAAGAAGAAAGAATAAGCTTTTCACAACATCAATTGCGATTGCTAATATTAGTATCCTCTATTCTCAATACTGAAAGAAAGATTGACAGCAAAAAACTACGATTCGCTACCAAATATTTTTATCGTCAATTCGGTACACG
>JBMZDS010000271.1:0-1870 GCA_049614465.1 Chitinophagales bacterium | reverse complement strand
TTCAGTTACAGTAGTAAATAAACCACCGTCTGAGCGGTCATGATAAGCAAGTAACTTGCTATCAGCGACAAGTGCTTGTATGGCATTGTAAAAGCCTTAAAGAAATGACAAATACACAAAAACACATAGAACTTGAAGACAAACATGGAGCGCACAATTATCATCCGCTACCAGTAGTATTGAGCAAAGGAAAAGGTGTCTTTGTATGGGATGTAGAAGGAAAAACTTACTTTGATTTTTTATCGGCATACTCTGCCGTCAATCAAGGGCATTGTCATCCTAGACTTATCAAAGTACTTTGCGAACAAGCAGAAGAATTGACATTGACTTCTCGTGCTTTTTACAATGACCAACTAGGCGAATACGAACGATATATTACAGAATATTTTGGGTACGACAAAGTGCTTCCTATCAATACAGGAGTTGAAGCTGTAGAAACAGCTATGAAACTTTGTAGAAAATGGGCGTATGAGAAAAAAGGTGTTCCTGTAGATAAGGCTCGTATCATTATGGTAGAAGGCAATTTTCATGGACGTACATTAGGTGTTATTTCAGGAAGTACAGATCCTGATAGTAAAGGAGGATTTGGTCCTTATTTACCAGGACTAGATGTTATTCCTTACAATGATGTCAATGCTTTAGCTGATGCAGTAAAAGATCCGAATGTAGCAGGATTTATGGTAGAACCAATACAAGGAGAAGCTGGTGTATATGTCCCAGACGAAGGATACTTAGCAAAATGTGCTGCTATTTGTAAAGAACATAATGTTCTCTTTATCGCAGATGAGGTACAAACTGGACTTGCCCGTACAGGAAAAATGCTTTGTACAGACTATGAAGATTTTAGACCAGACATTGTTATTTTAGGAAAAGCGCTTTCAGGTGGTGTATTGCCTGTATCTGCTGTACTAGCTGATGATGACATCATGCTTTGTATTAAGCCAGGTGAGCATGGTTCTACTTATGGTGGAAATCCACTCGCTTGTAAAGTAGCTATAGAAGCATTAAAAGTAATTAAAGATGAAGGGCTTGTAGACAATGCTTTTTATTTAGGGAAATATCTACGTCAAGAACTTGGAAAGATAGATTCTCCACTGATTAAAGGAATAAGAGGAAAAGGACTACTCAATGCTATTCTTATCAATGATACGCCAGAAAGTAGTACGGCTTGGAATTTATGCTTGCAACTTAGAGACAATGGATTACTCGCCAAACCAACTCATGGCAATATCATTCGTCTAGCACCACCACTAGTAATATCAAAGAAACAATTGGATGAATGTATAGCTATCATAAACAAGACATTTCAAGAGTATAAAGAATAATTTCAATGACTCTTTATGATTTCTTCTATTTTTAAAAAATTCTTTGATGCACTTCTTCCTCATAAGTTAGACAGGAGTAATTTGCAAGAATTACATAGAGGAAAGACTTTATCTGCGACTTTATTTTTTTTAGCCATTCTTGCTGCCGGATTATTTTTAGGTGATATTTTTAGCACAGAATACAACACTGAATTTCCCTATATAATAGGCGTCAATATTTTAGTTGGATTTATCTTTATCTATACATTGACCAATTCTATAAGGATAGTAGGAAATTTAGTTTGTCTCTCCTTTTTTATCATTTTTGTACATCAAGCCTATTCAAATTATTATATTTTTTCTGATGCAATAATATGGCTGATTCCTATTCCTTTATTTGCTTATCTTATTGTCAATTCGAAGTCAGGTTTTGGATGGACAATTGCTAATATTATTGTTTCTACATATTTTTTATACAAATCCACAGCCTTTTTATTATATGAATTTGCTTTAGACGTGTTTAATACTGGTTTTGAAGAAATGGAACCAGCAAAATACATTTTTAA
>JBMZDS010000270.1:0-1913 GCA_049614465.1 Chitinophagales bacterium | reverse complement strand
ACTTCTACTATACAAAGTGGATGAGTCATCATATAATTCAGTACTTTAGCTAAAGTATCTGGAGCATCTGCACGTAGCTTTGATAGATTGAACTCATAGTATATTTTACCTAATACCACATCAATTTCTTCTACAGGAGATTCCTCTATCCTATTTTTCAGTAATACATCTTGAAATAGTGTGTCTATTTTATATTTCCCATTTGTATTGATAGATATGCTTTCTGCTTCAAAGCTATCATGGCTAACAAAAAGGACATAAGTTCGATCGGGTTCTATGTCAAAGAAAAATTCTTCGCCTGTAAAATCAATCTCTTCAATAATCTCATCGGTATCACCATCTTTGAGCAATATGCTTGATTCATAGCTTACTGTTCGTGTATTTTCTTCAAATATCAATCCACATAACACCATTTTTTGCTCACTAGGTGTCACTTTAAATATATCGTCACAGCAAGTAGCACTTTTGAGTGTAGTAGTTCCTACTCTGTTTGATACTAAATATCCTACTAGCCCTTCACTATTGAGTACAAAATCAAAGTCATCGAGACTACTATTGAGCGGTGTCATCATGTTTTCTGGTTCTTCAAAATCTCCATCTTCATCTTTTTGAGACGAAAAAATATCTAAACCTCCAATACTAATATGTCCATCTGAACTGAAATACAAAATTTGACTATTTTCATCATAAAAAGGAGATACATCATCATAACGTGTATTGATAGGATAGCCCATATTTCTAGCTCTTTGGAAAACGCCTTCTTCATTTTTCACTGCGAACCAAATATCTTTTCCTCCTCTCCCATTAGTTCTGTCTTGTGCAACAAAATAAAGTGTTTCTATACCATTTTCGTCCGTAGAAATATGCGGTTGAGTAGTATTTACATCAGCATTATTGATATTATCATCGAGTTTTACTTCCTTTTTCCATTCCCCATCATCATACTCACTTGTATATATCGCACATTGGCTACGAGTACCGTAGATGAGTTCGCACTTAGTGTAATACATAGTATTCCCATTAGCAGAGAATGTAGGATTTCCCACAAAAGAATTTCCTTGATTGAAAATTTGTTCCTCTTTTGCACCATTTTTATAGATACGTGCATATTGGTCATCTGTCATTTGCTCTTCATTGAGCGTAACAACTACTTGTGAGTTTATTTTCCCATAAAACAAATCTCCATCTCGAAATGCAGGACCAAAATCCGAATACACTCCATTAATATCATTGCCTGCATTTTCTACTACATATTTTTCTTTCTCTTGTTGTAAGTCGATTGCAAAATCACAGCCTTTGATTTCGAGACGAGCCTTTCGCTTTTCTACATCTACTTTTTCGTTTTCATCATTGTCTGTCAAGAAACTGCGAAAAGTAGATTTGGCATCTTCATATTTTGCCTGATATTTATAAGTATTGGCAAGATTATAGACCGCAAGTGGATATTTATTTTTCATATCTATATTGATGGCTGACAAATAATATTTTTCTGCCAATTTATAATCTCTCATCATGAAATTGCTCTGCCCTAATTGGTAATTTAGATATGCTTGTTGTTTCTTTTTTTGAGTAGCAAAAAGAGCCGCTTTGTAATAATCAATAGCATTATAATTGCTTCCTTCCTCCATCAACTTATCCCCTATTTGTATTAGTTTTTTGGGTTTTAGAGAAAACGCATCATCAGCCGATACATCTTCTTGCGCCTGTACTAAAGAAAAAGTAATAATCGTGAAAGAAAAGAAAAGAAAAAACCTTGTTGCGTATTTTATCATTTTTATTTTTCGATGTTTAGGGTCAGTTTAAATTTAAAATCTAGGACAGAAAAGTTGTAATGCTGGCGTTTCTACATTTTTCTTCTTTCTAGCCATAATATACATGGCTGATATCTCAACTGCTCCTGTACTTTTTTGCGC
>JBMZDS010000269.1:0-1920 GCA_049614465.1 Chitinophagales bacterium | reverse complement strand
TTTTTGAATAGAAAACATATGTGATTGGGACGGTTTTAAGTTTAATCTTAGAGTCATAATTTTATCATATGAAGATAATATTTTTTTGATTTGTTTATATAGTAGCTCTTTAAAAAAGCAAAAAATGATCTGTTCAAACAATGTTAGTCAAAATCAAATCATTTATTTTCTCAAAAGTTGCATTTATTATACCTTGCATTTAGCTTTAGTTTTTCATTTTTAGAAACCAATTTTATGCAATTTTCACACCTACATTGTCACACACAATTTTCACTCTTAGATGGAGCAGCCGCTATCCCCAATATGATAGCCAAAGCAAAAGCAGATAATCAGGCCGCTGTAGCTATCACAGACCATGGCAATATGTTTGGTGTGTTTAAGTTTGTAGCCGAAGCACAAAAACAAGGAATCAAACCTGTCGTAGGTTGTGAATTTTATGTGGTAGAAGATAGGCATGCAAAAAAATTCACTAAGGAAAAAAGAGATAAACGATACCATCAACTCCTTTTAGCCAAGAATGAAATCGGCTATCAAAATATATCTAAGCTTTGTTCGCTTGGATACATAGAAGGACTGTATAGCAAATGGCCAAGAGTCGATAAAGAATTGATAAAACAATATAGCGAAGGACTGATAGCCACTACTTGTTGTATTGGAGCAGAAGTACCGCAAGCGATCATCAATAAAGGAGAAGAAGAAGGCGAAAAAGTATTTCGTGAGTGGCTAGAGATCTTTGGAGATGATTATTTTATAGAATTGCAACGTCACAATATCCAAAATATAGATGGATCGGGATTGAGTCAAGAGGATGTCAATCAGATTTTAATAAAATGGAGTAAAAAATATAATGTACCTGTCATTGCAACCAATGATTCGCACTATGTAGAAGAAGAAGATGCCAATGCGCATGATATTTTACTTTGTGTAAACACGGGCGAATTGCAAGCGACTCCTATCGGAAAAGGAGATAAATACAAAGCTAAAGGAACTCGATTTGGATTTCCTAATGATGAGTTTTATTTCAAGACTACTGCTCAGATGGAACAATTGTTTCATGATATTCCTCAAGCACTTGACAATACCAATATTATAGTCGATAGAATCAATACTCCTTCCTTGAGTAGAGATGTCTTATTGCCCAATTTTGTGATGCCATCACAGTTTCAAACACAAGATGACTACTTACGTTATTTGACTTTTGAGGGAGCAAAAAAACGATATGGTGAAATAGAAGCACATGTAGAAGAACGTCTCAACTTTGAATTAGAAGTCATTAAAAAATCGGGTTATCCTGGTTATTTTTTGATTGTGCAAGATTTTACGACCGAAGCTAGGAATCTAGGGGTAAGTGTAGGACCAGGAAGAGGTTCTGCGGCAGGTTCGGCAGTCGCGTATTGTATAGGAATTACCAATGTAGATCCTATCAAGTATGATTTACTATTTGAGCGATTTCTTAATCCTGAACGTGTATCCATGCCTGATATTGATATAGATTTTGATGATGAAGGTCGCCAGCAAGTCATCGATTATGTAGTAGATAAATATGGTAAAAATCAAGTGTCGCAAATCATTACCTACGGTAGTATGGCAGCAAAATCAAGTCTTCGAGATGTAGGGCGTGTTTTAGATGTGCCGTTAGCAGATGTAGGACAAATATGTAAGCAATTTCCAGATCACTTAAGTGCTTCACTAGGCAAAGTATTGAAAGATGGTGGCCTAGATGAAAAACTAAAAGGCAAGATGAATGCCGACCAAATCAATGCTGCGGAAGCCTTTAGAAAACTAGCTGATGGCAAGGACAATGTCGCTCGCATGATAAAGGAAGCGAAAAAGCTCGAAGGTTCTATACGAAATACGGGTGTTCATGCTTGTGGAGTGATTATCACACCTGATGACATCACCAAGTATCTACCGATGACG
>JBMZDS010000268.1:1297-1950 GCA_049614465.1 Chitinophagales bacterium | reverse complement strand
ATTAAATCTAAGTCACCTGCATAAGAATGTTCTATACTGAGGCAAACTTCTAATAAATCATTGATGTCAGTCAATGTTGCTCCAGGTTGATAGCCCGAAATGGTTAAGGGATAAATAACAGGAGTAGAAATCCCATCCCAAGTATTATTATTACTATCATCAGGAATGAATATTGAATCTGTAATTTCAGCAGTACCGTCAGTACGTAAAGTGTCCCCAAAATAAATAGAATCTATGGCTGTATTTTCAATAAGCCCAGTCAGCGAAAGAGATTCTCCTAGGCAAAGTTGAGCAGAAGCAGGATCAATATGTAAATCTGGGTTTACAGATCTTCGTATTCGGATGTCAAATTGATTTATACTCCTACATCCTTGTACGTCTTCTACTATTAATCCCAGTGAGTATATGCCAGAATCTGGATAAACATAAGATATATTTTGACCAATTACCGTATCTTCATTGCCAAAAGTCCATGTGAAGATAGAAGTTGCATCATCTTGCGTATAATTTGTATTGTTTTGTGCATAAATTCCAGCACCTTCTACAGAAAAAGTATCGCCAGGGCAAATATTAATATATCCTCTTCCATCTTCAATCAAGATAGAAGGATCTAGGCTTACTGTATCTGCTGTAACTGATTGACAAGGAGGTAG
>JBMZDS010000268.1:0-1287 GCA_049614465.1 Chitinophagales bacterium | reverse complement strand
AGATAGAAGGATCTAGGCTTACTGTATCTGCTGTAACTGATTGACAAGGAGGTAGACAGATAATGTCAAATTCAAAGTTTCCAGTTCCAGATCCATCAGAAATAAATTGTACAAATAAACAGCCGCTGGCATTGGTCACTGTTGTTCGGATATTTGTGCCTACTGGCAATGAATTGTCATCATTAAAACAATATAGTAAATCAGCAGGATTGGTAGAGCCATCATAAATACATAAATCATCATTAGCTCCAAATGTAGCTGAAACAAAAGATAGTGCAATAGGATCTCCAGTACCTGAAGGACATATCTCCATCACAATATTTTGATTATTTCCATAATTACCCCCTGCTCCTCCAGAATCAAATAAAGTACCATTTGATGTACAGTCATAATTAAAAGTACCTGCCTGCATATTGAAATTCTGTGCAGTAGCTGTAGTTACAAATAAAATAGGGATGATTAAAAATAGAATGCGCTTCATCATATTAAATATTTCTTGCGTTAAAGACAAGCTATAAAGATATGATAAATACACTTATTTCAAAGGAATATAGCTGCGAAAATCAACAAATAGCGACTTTGTCCACTCTTCGTTGATGTCTTCCACCTTCAAATTCGGTCGATAAATAGGCTTCTATGATGTTTTTTGCATCATTATTTGAGATAAATCTAGCGGGTAATGATAGTATGTTAGCATTATTATGTTGCTTTGCTAAAGCTGCTATTTCGGGCAACCATGCTATAGCTGCTCGTATGTCTTGATGTTTGTTGGCAGCCATTGAGATGCCATTGCCACTACCACATATCAATATGCCAAAATCGACCTCTTTTTCTTTTACAGATAGTGCAACTGCATGAGCAAAATCTGGATAATCTACAGAGTCAAGTGAGTGGCAGCCTTTGTCAATAATTTCATATGCTTTTTTTTCTAAAAATGGCTTTAGAAATTCTTTTAATTCATATCCTGCGTGATCACTTCCTATGGCTATTTTTTTCATTTGGGTAAGGCTTTTTGTGGATTGACGAATGCTGCTATAAATATACTGATTTCGTAAAGGAAATAGATAGGAACTGCTACCATTATCATGGTGCCTATATCTGCAGGTGTAATGATTGCTGATAAAATCATAATCACAACTACTGCGTATTTTCGATATTCACGCATTAAAGGAGCATTGACGATTCCTATTTTTGCTAGTAAAAGCACAACGACCGGTAGTTCAAACATAATCCCGCAAGCCAAAACAAACATGGTCAAAAAATTGATGTAATTAGTTAAGCTAAATG
>JBMZDS010000267.1:0-1975 GCA_049614465.1 Chitinophagales bacterium | reverse complement strand
GGCTCTTACTTCCACAACAGCAATGACTTTTTTGCCATTTTTGGCGGCATTGATCAGTGCCTTTGCTACAATGCTATTGTTTGCTACACGATATAGCGTCATTTTGATCGTTGTGACATGAGGTGACATCGCAGCTTCACGCAAAAAGTCAGTTACATATGAAAATCTATGATAAGGATAATGAAGCAAAACATCTTGCTTTTTCAAAGCAGAGAAAATCGAATTTGCATTGTCAAAAGGCATGCTTTTGAGTTCTTTGATAGGAGTATAAGAAAGATGCTTTTTGTTAAGTGTAGGAAATGCCATGAAATCCTTAAAGTTGTGATATCGTGCACCACCTATATTACTTTCATTGAGTGTTAAATCCATTTTTTTAAGCAAATAATTCAACAAATCTTCGTTCATTTTAGCATCATAGATAAAGCGAATAGGGTCTCCTTTTTTTCTGCTTTCTATACTTTTTGATATTTTCTCAATAAGACTTTTTGAAATATCATTGTCGATGTCGAGTTCTGCATCAAGCGTCACTTTTATTGTATAAGCATTGGCTTTTTTGAAGTCAAAATTTTTGAAAATATCGCCTAGATTGTAGCGAATAATATCATCTAAAAGAATAATGAAATTCTTGCCTTCTTCTTCAGGTAAAACAAAAAATCGATTGATGCTGTCAGGAATTTCTACCAAGGCTCGCATGAGTTTATCATTATGATTGATCATTTCAATAGCCAGATGAATGGAAGATTCGCCTAGTGTTGGTATTTTCTCTATGTAGTCAAGGATAATAGGAGTAAGCTGTGGACGTACGTTTTGTTTGTAGTATTTGACAACTTCCTTTGCTTGTGTAGGATTGAGTTCTTTTTCATCGATGATATAGATATTTTCATCTTCTAGTGCTGTTCTTATTTCTGCATATATTTCTCCAAATTTTTCTTGCAGTTCTTTGACACGTGTATTGATTTGATTGAGCAATTCTTTAGGCTTGGCTTGCAACTGATTTTTTGCTTTTTTTCCCATGCCTTTCATTCTTCGTACTGAAGATACCCGTACTCTAAAAAATTCATCAAGGTTGTTAGAAAAAATCCCTAGAAAACGTATTCTATCTATTAAAGGCACATTGATATCTGCGGCTTCTTGTAATACCCTTTCATTGAAAGAAAGCCAAGAGATTTCACGATTGATATATGTAGTGTTTTCTGTTGTTTGCATGATTGTCTATTCCTATTTTTCAAATGTAAATATTTGTAATCGGATTATAGTCAATCGCAAAGGAAAATTATTTTTAGAATCTATTTTTCATTCTATCGATTTCACGCTTCGAATCACGCTCTTTCATTGACTGACGCTTATCATGCGTTTTTTTACCTTTTGCAACAGCGATATCTATTTTAGCAAAACCTCTTTCAGAGATGATTGCTTTGAGCGGTACGATGGTCAATCCTTTTTCAGTGATTTGTTTGTTGATTTGCTTGATTTCTTTTTTTGTCAAAAGCAATTTTCGTGTACGAGTAGGTTTGTGATTGGTGTATGAGCCAAATTCGTACTCATCGATATACATATTGATGATAAACAACTCATTATTTTTTATCTTACAAAAAGCCTCATTGATATGTGCTTTTCCTGAGCGAATAGATTTTATCTCTGTACCTGTAAGCATGATACCTGCTTGATAGATATTGATGAGTTCAAAATCAAATTTTGCTCTACGATTTTTTATGTTGAGATTGCTTTTCATTTTGTTTTGCGGAGTGCAAATATAGTATCTTTTCTATTCTATATACAACGAACCTTAAAATCTGAATTTTGATATGGTAACTGTTCCAAACGTAATGTTTTGGAATTTCTGTAATACTTGTTTTTGGATATCGATTACTATATAAAATCTATTTAAATTTCTCTCTTTCAAAACTTTTATTTAGATTTGCCTAAAAATATATTTAGATGAACTTAAAAAGTGTAAAATTAATTGGATTGTTTG
>JBMZDS010000266.1:0-1981 GCA_049614465.1 Chitinophagales bacterium | reverse complement strand
TTTAACGAAGAAAATAATCAATAATGAAATATAAAATGATGAGTTGCCTATTATTGGCAGCGTTCTTTTTCTCCTTTGCCCATGCGCAAGAGATAGTAAAAGGATATGTATATGATGAAAATGGCGAGCTACTCTTTGGAGCGAATGTATATACAAAAGATAAAGCCTATGGTACTACGACAAATATCAATGGTTATTTTGAGCTAAAACTTCCAGAAGAAACTTATTCTAAAGTATGGGTGAGTTATCTTGGGTATGAAGAGGATGGACGGAATATTCCAAATGGAGCAACTAATATGCGCTTTGATATGGTATCGAGTGGTATTATCGAAGAGGTGACAATCAAGACAAAAAAACTAACACGTTCATATATAAACCCCTTTAATCTCGAAAAAATAGATGGAGCAGAACTAACAAAGGCAGCATGCTGTAATATTGCAGAGAGTTTTGAAACGAATGCAGCGGTAGATGTTCAGTTTTCAGACGCAGTGACAGGAGCGAAGAAAATAAAAATGCTTGGACTTGATGGTATCTATACACAGACTATGTTTGAAAATACGCCTTCGATAAGAGGTTTATCTAATAGTCATGGGTTGTTGTTTGTACCTGGTCCATTTATGAGCGGTATTTCTATCAATAAAGGGGCTGGTTCTGTCACCAATGGCTATGAAGCTATCACAGGACAAATCAATTATGAATACAAAAAGCCACAAAATTCTGAACGATTTTATTTAAATCTATTTGGTTCTCGACATGGGCAGTTTGAAATCAATACCAATGTATCTCATCGCCTTAGTAAAAAAGTAAGTACTATGTTGCTTGTCCATCATGCCAATCATGAATTTGTTCATGATGAAAACGATGATGGATTTCAAGATATGCCAAAATTTGAACGAATCAATGTAATGAATAGATGGCGATTTGAAGGCGATAAAGGAATTGAAGGACAGTTAGGAGCGAGTTTTGTTTTTGATGATAGAGAGTCAGGGCAGTTTGCAGAATTGACAGACAGTAGGCCGCTATATGAAACAGAAGTTGTCACAAGAAAATATGATGCTTTTGCGAAGCTAGGTTACGTCTTTAAAAATCAATTGCAAAGTATAGGAACGCAGTACAAATATAGACATCATGAGCAAGATGCTTGGATAGGGAATGAGATGTATCGTGCAAGAGAAGATTTTGCCAATGTCAATTTTATTTTTCAAACAGCGATGAATCGTCAGTATCATTCGATGAAGCTAGGAGCGAGTTATCTCTTTGACGATTTTCGTGAGAGCTATAGAGGAATAGAAATGAATAGACGTGAATCTGTTCCTGGTGTTTTTGCCGAATATACTTTTCAAGACAATGAGAAGTTAGCCGTTGTAGCAGGATTGCGTACAGATTTTCATAATAAATATGGCGTATGGATGTCTCCAAGACTGAATGTGAAATACAATTTCCCTAAAGACTGGATAGTAAAAGGAGCAGTAGGGAAGGGCTATCGTACAGCAAACATATTTGCAGAAAATATGGGTGCAATGGTGAGTAGTCGAGATTGGGAGATTTCGGATGATTTGCAAGGATTTGAGTCTGCATGGAATGTAGGAGGAAGTATATACAAAGGATTTACACTTGGTTTTCAAGAGGGGAATATTGCTATAGATTATTATCGCACACAATTTACAGATCAAGTCGTAGTCGATTATGAAGCTGTCAATAAAGTACAGATTTATGATTTGGCAAATGATGGTATTTCGTATGCCAATAGTTTTCAGATTGAGACATCTGTAGAGGCGGCAGAGGGCTTTGATATTAAGTTGGCATACAAATTGGATGATGTAAATAAAGAATACAAATCTGGTTTGAAACGTACACCATATATTCCTAGACATAAAATGCTGGCAACTTTAGATTATGAAACTAAAAATGAAAACTGGAGGTTTAACCTTACAGGGCAGTTGAGTGGAAAATCAAGATTGCCATCTACAGAGGATAATAC
>JBMZDS010000265.1:0-2027 GCA_049614465.1 Chitinophagales bacterium | reverse complement strand
TTACAGGAGTTCATATTATTTGGCTGACTTGCTGGGCTATACTTGTCACTGGTTTGTATGAACTGACTCACTGGAAATGGATGTCTATGCCGCTTGCTCCACTTACAATCATAGGTACAGCAGTTGCTTTCTATGTGGGATTTAAAAACAATCAGGCATATGACAGGCTATGGGAAGCTCGAAAAATATGGGGTGCTATTGTCAATAGTAGCCGAGCATGGGGAACAACAATCAAAGCCTATCTTTCTGTTTATTTCACCGATGGTGATGTCGATAAAAAGATTATTCCTTCACTGCAAAAACAACTTATATACAGACATATTGCATGGCTATATGCATTGAGAAGCCAATTGCTTATTCCTACAGAATGGGAGCACATCAGCCAAACAGGACATATCGCCAATACTACAAAAAAACGCATGAAAACATTTGGTGTAGGACTGCTCGATTGTGACAACACGCCACTAATGCTAAAAAAATACCTATCAGAAAAAGAATATGAAACACTTATCAACTTTAAAAACACAGCTACTCAAATCATAGACAAACAGGCACAAGATTTGAAAACGCTTCGTGAACAAAAAGTGATAGAAGATTTTCGACATATGGAGCTACAAAAGATTCTCAATGATTTTTATGTTCATCAGGGAAAATGTGAGCGTATCAAAAAATTTCCTTTACCAAGACAATATGGATCGATGAGTTTGATTTTCATTGGAATTTTTATCTTACTACTTCCTTTTGGATTTATTAGTCAGTTTCACGACATGGCACACTATGGCATATGGCTCAATGTTCCTTTCACAGTACTAGTAGGATGGGTGTATGTCATGATGGAGTTAGTAGGTGATTATTCGGAAAATCCATTTGAAGGATTAGGCAATGATATTCCTATGCTTGCTCTCTGCCGAACGATAGAAATAGATTTGCTCGAAATGCTTGGAGAAGAAGATATTCCTGAAGGAATTAAAGCCAAAAATGGTGTTTTGATGTAATAGTTTTATTATTTCAAAATATTTTTTCTGTTTTCACTTTAACAAATGAACAAATGTTCATACATTTGTAAAATGAAATTGACAAAACGCAATCTATCTATTGAAAAACTAGCAATGGTTGCTAATGTACTGAAAACCATTTCTCATCCTGTAAGACTTGAAATACTGGAAGTACTTGAAGTTGAAGAGCCACTTTCTGTAGCTATAATCAAAGAAAAAATAGAGACTGAGGTAGAACAATCTATGCTTTCGCATCATCTCATAAAAATGAAAGACAAAGGAATTTTAGCGTCTAAAAAACAAGGCAAGTATATTTACTATAGTATCATCGATAGGCAAGTACTCAAAATATTTGACTGCATGGAAAAATGTAACTTCTCATAAACTACAGAAATGACAGAAATTATTGGATATATTTCAGCATTAACTATTGGACTATCGCTTGGGCTTATAGGCGGAGGAGGTTCTATTTTGGCGGTTCCTATATTAGCATATCTCTTTGGATTAGATGAAAAAATAGCGACAGCCTACTCACTTTTTGTAGTAGGAAGTGCCGCACTTGTAGGTGGACTACGCAAACATAAGGAAGGAAATGTAGATTGGCGAACTGCTATTGTGTTTGGTATTCCTGCCATTATAGGAGTTTCACTTATTCGCTATTTTATAGTTCCTATTTTACCAGATGTTTTTTTTACAGTAGGCGATTTCAACTTTACTAGACGTATGGCTATGTTTGGTTTCTTTGCCTTACTCATGTTTGTTGCTGCTTATTCTATGCTATCTAGTAAAGAAAAAAAAGGTGGAACAGGAGAAGTCAAGTACAACTATCCACTCATCTTTTTAGAAGGCTTGATAGTAGGAGCTGTGACTGGAATAGTAGGAGCAGGAGGAGGATTTCTTATCATACCAGCACTTGTCATATTAGCCAATTTGGAGATAAAAAAAGCGATAGGTACATCTCTCATAATCATAGCACTAAAATCTTTGTTAGGTTTTTTGATAGGCGATGCACTCACCATGCAAATTGATTGG
>JBMZDS010000264.1:0-2048 GCA_049614465.1 Chitinophagales bacterium | reverse complement strand
AAGGTGCAATGAATGCTTTTGAAGGAATTTTGACAACTGATGAAATCGAAAGAGTAGCTATTTATATCGAAGAACTCAGACAATGAAAAAATATACTGCTATAGGATTAATGTCAGGTAGTTCATTGGATGGATTGGATCTCGTATATGCTGATTTTTGGAAGGATGAAACTTGGTTTTTTTCTATCAAAAAATCAGCTGCTATTCCGTTAAAGAAATGGATTGATATTTTACAAAATTTAAGAAATATTTCTCCTGTATTATTACAAGAAAAAAGTACAGAATTTGGTCAGTTTACAGCTGAAAAAGTGACTCAATTTATACAATCAAATCAAATTGATGATATTAATTTGATTGCTTCACATGGACATACGATATTTCATTTTCCAGAAAAAGGAATTACATGTCAGATAGGAGATGGACAAACGATAGCAAATCACACAAGACTCAAAACAATAAGTAATCTTCGTCAACGTGATATAGATTTGGGCGGAAGTGGCGCTCCTATAGTTCCTATAGGTGATTTGAATTTGTTTTCGGAGTATACTTTTTGTCTCAACATAGGCGGTATAGCGAATAGCAGTATAAAATGTAAAGATAAAATCATTGCTTTTGATCATTGTGCAGCCAATCAAGTACTCAACCATTATGCACTGCAAAAAGGAGCAGCTTATGATGATAACGGGAAATGGGCAAGTAATGGAAAAGTCAATAATGATTTGCTAAATGATTTAAATGAAGTCACTTTTTACAAAAAGTCATATCCCAAGTCATTAGACAATGGATTTTCAAGCGAGATAATCCAAATAATAGAAAAATACAAATTAAGTATAGAAGATAAACTAGCGACTTATTGTGCGCATATAGGAAAACAGATAGCAAAAGACTATGCCTTAGTAGCAGAACAAGAAAATATAAATTCTACAGATAAAAAACTACTTATCACAGGTGGTGGAGCTTACCATACTTTTCTTGTTGGTCAAATCAAAAAACACACAAAACTCAATGTGATTATTCCTTCAAATGAAATAATTGAATACAAAGAGGCATTGGTCATGGCATTTATGGGTGTTTTGCATAGTCGAAATGAAATAAACTGCCTACATTCGGTCACGGGAGCGAAGCAAGATAGTATTTGTGGAGAATTGTTTCATCCAAAATCTGAGAAGTAATGATACTAGTAACAGGAGCAACAGGATTTGTAGGAAGTGAAATTGTACGACAGTTAGTCGCACAAGGCAAAAAAGTGCGTGCGATAAAACGAGCAACAAGTAACACTCGATTTTTAGCAGATTGTGAAGGCAAATTTGAATGGATGGATGCAGATATTTTAGATATTCCATCATTAGAAAAAGCATTTCAAGGTGTCGAATATGTGATTCACTCTGCTGCGATGATTTCTTTCAATCCTGCCATGACGGAGCGTATGCACAAAATTAATATCGAAGGCACTGCCAATATGGTCAATCTTGCCTTAGATTTTGGTGTCAAAAAATATGTACAAGTCAGTTCAGTATCTGCTTATGGTCGCTATGAAATAAAGCAAGAAATAGACGAAAAATTAAAGTGGAAAGAGCATAAGGACAATACACAATATGCAATTTCAAAATTTAGAGCAGAGCTAGAAGTGTGGCGAGCGCAAGAAGAAGGACTCAGCACTGTGATAGTCAATCCATCTACAATATTGGGTGTAGGCGATTGGACTCAGGGCTCATGTCAGATATTCAAAAATGTCTATGATGAAATAGCTTTTCATCCTGTAGGAATCAATGGATTTGTAGATGTAAAAGATGTGGCAGATATCTGTATTCAGTTGATGGAAAGTGATATCGAAGCTGAAAAATTTATCGCTTGTGCTGAAAATCATACGTTCAAGGATATTTTCTTCAAAATAGCAGATGCTTTTGGCAAAAAACGTCCATCAAAACCTATTCCTCCCATACTAGCAAGTATAGGCTGGCGATATTATTGGTTAAAGTCAAAATTGCTCGGTCAGCAACCAATGGTCACCAAAGAAACAGTGACTTATACTGCTAGAGACTATGTCTA
>JBMZDS010000263.1:0-2063 GCA_049614465.1 Chitinophagales bacterium | reverse complement strand
ATTGTGTCTTTCGAAGAGATAAATGCGGTCATTTCGATAATCGACATTACTGGTAGAATAGTTTCTGTAACAGAAACTACAGTAAATGGTAATGGATCATTAAGCTTAGATGTAAATCACATTGCTGATGGAGCATACAATATCTCTATTTCAACGAATGATAAAACAATCAATAAGCGATTTGTAAAACAATAATAAACGCTTAGCAATAAATACTGAATCCCAAATCTTTGACAGATTTGGGATTTTTTTTGTGTAGGAAATCAAGTTGAAAATGTAATAGCTATGATTTATATGCAAATCATCTCAAGGTTATTAAATTGCATAAGACTTTAGTCTTGTGATTTTAGATAGAATAGCATCATTGGCTTTAGCCTAACTTTTTTTAGACATATCATCCATTTACTTTTTGGCTAAAGCCGTTTTTTGTTTCTCTTTTTTTAAGGAGAGTTAAAACTCGCTCCTATTGATTATTTCCGATATATAATACAACTTTAACAACACCAATTTCATAAAAAAAGGCTGACAGAAATAAATTCTGTCAGCCTTTTGTAAATTATTTATCGAATAGAAAGTTATACCGCTCCTGCTGGCATTTCTTTCTTTTTCATTTTTTTGTCTCTCTTAGACCCTGCACCTATACCGTTTTTCTTCTTTTGTTTTTTTATCTTAGAAGGACCACTAGTTGCATAAGTGGGACAATTGTGTGTCTGTGCACATGAACCCATCAGAAAGATACCTAGTGATGCCATCATTATATAAGTCATCATTTTCTTCATAATTGTGTCTTTTTAGGCTTCAAAAAATAATTAAGCATTAAGCATTACTGGCATGACAAGCATCAAAAGCTGTTCGTTTTCATCGCCATCAGAAGGCACTAATATACCTGCTCTTGTAGGCGTAGAAAGTTCAAGTTTCACTTCTTCTGTCTCCAATATTCCTAGCATTTCTATCAAAAAACGAGCATTGAATGCTATCTCTATATCGTCTCCATCATATGTACAAGCTAAACGCTCATAAGCCTCATTGCTGAAATCCAAATCTTGTGATGATACTTTCATCTCATTGCCCGAAATATTAAGCACACACTGGAAAGTCGTTTTGTTTGAGAAAATACTCACACGCTTTAGTGTATTGAGGAAATCAATACGATTAACACCCATTACATTGTCATTATTAGACGGTATCACAGCATTATAGTCTGGATATTTTGCATCTACTAGACGACATATCAATTGTGTCTCATTGAATGAGAAAAATGCATTTGCACTATTATACGCTATTGCAACTCTTGTATCTTCTGTAGGCAAACTTCCTTTGAGCAATTGCAATGCTTTTCTAGGCACGATAAAATTAGCAGGTGTTTCTACTACAACATCTTTACGGCTATATTTTACCAATTTTGAAGCATCTGTAGCCACAAATGTAGTCCCATCTGGCTGTAGCTGGAAATATACTCCAGTCATAGCAGGACGCAAGTCATCATTGCTCGTAGCAAACAATGTTTGTATAACGGCCCTTCCTAGTACTTCACTCGGAATACTTGCTTCCGAAGCATCTTCCGCTTGTGGTACTTTAGGAAATTCTTCTGGATTTTCTCCTGCTAGTTTATATTTTCCAGTAGAAGAATTTATCTCTACAGCAAATGTCTTATCGTCATACGAAAAAGTCAAAGGCTGCTCAGGAAGTGTTTTCAAAGTATCCAACAAAATCTTTGCAGGAATAGCAATACGTCCATCTTTTTTAGACTCTACTTCTAGTGTTGTACTCATAGAAGTTTCCAAATCTGTTGCAAAAATGGTCATTTTACCGTCTTTGATATCAAAAAGAAAATCTTCTAAAATGGGCAATACTGTATTGGTGCTGATAACTCCTCCAATGAGTTGCAATTTTTTCAATAAGCTTGTGGTAGATACTACAAATCGCATGTATTTATTTGTTTTTAGGTTTTTGTATATTTTTCAAAGATAGCTATTTTACAATAAAATCTTTTCCATTTCTCAAGATAGGCTTGAAAACGTATTTTTGAATAGCGAATATCTCTTCTTCTCCTACTTTTCTAG
>JBMZDS010000262.1:0-2071 GCA_049614465.1 Chitinophagales bacterium | reverse complement strand
GAGGAATCACATCGGTAGCAGGACGTCAATGTCTTGTAGTGGCTAATGATGCTACAGTAAAAGCAGGAGCTTGGTTTCCAATCACAGGTAAGAAAAACCTTCGAGCACAAGAGATTGCTATGGAAAATCGTTTGCCGATTATATATTTGGTCGATAGTGCAGGCGTATTTTTACCAATGCAAGATGAGATTTTTCCAGATAAAGAACATTTTGGACGTATTTTTAGGAATAATGCAAAGATGTCAGCGCAAGGTATTACACAAATAGCTGCCGTAATGGGCAGTTGTGTGGCAGGTGGCGCATATTTACCTATTATGAGTGATGAATCATTAATTGTCGATAAGACAGGTTCTATTTTTTTAGCAGGAAGTTATCTTGTTCGTGCTGCGATAGGAGAAGTGATAGACAATGAAACACTAGGTGGAGCAACTACACAAACCGAAGTTTCTGGTGTCTGTGACTACAAAATGAAAAATGATGAAGAGGCTTTAATGACTATTCGTAAAATTGTAGATAAAATTGGCGATTTCAAGAAAGCTGGTTTCAGTAGAAAAGAAACCATTGCGCCTAAAAAAGATTTGAAAGCAGTTTATGGTTATATTTCTGAAGGAAATGCAAAGCCTTATAATACACTAGAGGTGATTGATCGATTGGTTGATGATTCTGATTTTACAGAGTATAAAAAAGATTATGGGAAGACTATTGTCTGTGGCTACGCACGTATAGATGGATGGGCAGTTGGAATAGTCGCTAATCAACGTGAAATCATTAAAACCAAGAAGGGCGAAATGCAGTTTGGTGGTGTGATATACTCTGATAGTGCAGATAAAGCAGCACGTTTTATTATGGTATGCAATCAAAAGAAAATTCCATTAGTGTTTCTACATGATGTGAGTGGGTTTATGGTTGGTTCTCGCTCGGAACATGGCGGTATCATCAAAGATGGTGCAAAAATGGTCAATGCAATGGCAAATAGTATTGTTCCTAAATTTTCCATTGTAATGGGAAATAGTTATGGTGCAGGAAACTATGCCATGTGTGGAAAAGCATATGATCCGAGATTGATTTTTTCATGGCCTTCAGCAAAACTAGCTGTAATGGGAGGGGCACAAGCTGCAAAAGTATTACTACAAATACAAGTATCATCGCTCAAGAAAAAAGGAGAAGAAATCTCTGAAGAAAAGGAAAAAGAACTTTACGATAGAATCAAAGGGAAATATGATGAACAGACTTCTCCATACTATGCAGCAGCACGACTTTGGGTAGATGATATCATAGATCCTGCCGATACACGCAAAGCAATATCAATGGGGATAGAAGCTGCCAATAATTCGCCTATTACAGAGAATTATGCTACTGGAGCGATACAGGTGTAAGAAGAATTATACTTAAGAGAGCAGAAAAGGTCAAAAACTTTCAAATTTTTATGTAAAAAAAGTCTATTTTAATACTCACTCTCAATATACTTCAAGCATAAATCAATTGTAGCTTGTATGCCTTTTTTGTGTGTACGCTCTACACCATGAGATGCAGATACTCCCATACCTATGAGAGCGACTCTAAAATCATTGCCCGCTCGTAACGCAGCACTACCATCTGATCCATAAAATGGATATACATCTTGGCAGTAAGCGATTTTATTTTTTTCAGCAAGGGAGACTAGTTTCCTACGCATTTCATAGTCATAGGGACCTGTAGAATCTTTTGCACAGATACTACAAAGGTGTTCTTTCCCTGCTTGGTCTTCACCTACAACAGCCATGTCTAAGCAGAGCATTTCTTCAATAGTACCTGCATAACCTGTAGCAGCACCATGTCCTACTTCTTCGTAGTTACTAAAGAAAAGTTGTACAGGTACATTTTTATCTTTTAAGACTTTTGCTATTTCGAATAAGACAAAACAACTTGCTTTATTGTCCATAAATTTACTCTTAATAAATCCGCTTTTTGTCTCAGTATAGTAGGGCTCAAAACAAACAAAATCTCCAATAGAAATCCCTAGTTTTTCTGTTTGTTTTTGTGAATCTACTTCTTCATCTATACGCACGTGCATATTCGTGATTTCACGCGT
>JBMZDS010000261.1:0-2121 GCA_049614465.1 Chitinophagales bacterium | reverse complement strand
ATCCAAGCAGTATTTGTTGTGTCTCTTGAGTACGCGTGACATTTCTTTAAATATTGAGGCAAAAGATTAGAAAAAAATGATGTAATTATCCCTTTCGATTCCTCCGAATAATCTTCGGTCCTATAAGCATCCACAAGCCAGTGCTAGTCATCCAAAGCATACTCACGCCCATGATGACGGTATAGATAAGTTTGACTTGCTCTTTTGATGTGTCAAACCAATAATCTAGAATAGATCCATCATGGAAATTTTCGATAATGTCAGATTTTCGTTTGTTGATGGCTAAGACTTCTCCTGTCGTACAATCTAACTGAATGCCCCAAAACCCTTCATTGTAGATGAATTTGGCGATTCCTTTGTGTGGACGATAATCGATACGTTGTAGGCTTTTATCCATTTCTGTAGAGATGCTATCTTCTACTATTCGGTTGGCGATGGAGAGTAAAGAGTCTGTCGAAAGCCAGTCACTAGGATTGTTAGAAATGCCTGTTTCGGTTTTTGGAAGAATAGTGCCACCAGTATGTTTTTTAATGCCAAGAAGTGTACCAGTAATAGATAAGATGAAGAAGAAAACAAATAAAACCAAAGCTATTTTTCTATGAAAATAACGAGCGATACGCATCCATTTGGCTACTTTTTTATTTTGCATTGATTACCTTTGTTTTTTGATTGGCTTTGCAAGATATAAAGAAAGCCCGAATTGACTTAAAAAATGCACAAACTATATTTTGTGGATAAATAAATAAGTTTTACATTTGCAGTCCTTAAAAAATTTGAACAATGAAGCAGGGAATACATCCAGAGAATTATAGAATGGTCGTTTTTAAAGATATTTCAAATGACGAAGCATTTATCACTAAATCTTGTGCACCTTCTAAAGAGACAATCAAGTGGGAAGATGGTAATGAATATCCATTGATAAAAATGGAAATTTCAAATATGTCTCACCCTTTCTTTACAGGTAAGATGAAGTTTGTAGATACTGCAGGACGTATCGAAAAATTCAACTCAAAGTACGCGAGAAGAAAAAAATAATCAATATTGTATTTATACAATTATCAAAAGCTCTGATTTTTATCAGGGCTTTTTTTGTACATACTTTTGCAGATTTTCTGCCAATATGACTTAAATCTAGGTTTGGCAAAAAAATTGAGCATATCTATTCTAGTTAAAATATAGTAATAATGACAGACGAAACAAAGGATAAAGTGACAGAAGAGGAAGTAAAAGAAACTTCTGCAACTACTGATGAGACAACTCAAGAAGAGACACAGGTAGAGGAAACGCCTAAAACTGAGTTAGAAATTTTGCAAGAAGATAATGCAAAACTACAACGTCAAATTCAGGAGCAAAAAGACAAGTATTTACGTTTGTTTGCAGATTTTGACAATTTCAAAAAGCGTACAGCAAAAGAGCGTTTGGACTTGCTTAATACAGCAGGCAAAGACATTATATTATCTATTCTGCCGACACTAGATGATTTTGACAGAGCAATAGGCGCTGCCGAAAACGCAGAAGATGTGACTTCTGTAAAGGAAGGAATGCTTTTGATTCAAAATAAGATGAAGTCTCAGTTAGAACAAAGAGGATTGAAGCCTATGGAGACAAAAGGGGAAGCATTTGATGCAGAGTTTCATGAAGCAATTACAGAAATTCCAGCACCTTCAGAAGATATGAAGGGGAAAATCATAGATGAGATAGAAAAAGGCTATACGATGGGCGGAAAAATCATTCGCTATGCAAAAGTTGTAGTAGGAAAATAAGAGAAGATGGCAAAGAGAGATTATTATGAAGTGCTAGGCGTGTCAAAAGACGCTACAGAAGCAGAGATAAAAAAAGCATACCGAAAGACAGCATTAAAGTATCATCCAGATAGAAATCAAGGTGATGATGCTGCGGAAGAAAAATTCAAGGAAGCAGCTGAGGCTTATGAAGTATTAGGCAATGCGGAGAAAAAAGCGCAGTACGATAGATTTGGACATGCAGGAATGGGCGGCAATGGCGGCTTTGGCGGAGGCGGTCAGCACATGAATATGGAAGATATTTTTAGTCAATTTGGAGACATTTTTGGCGGAGGCGGTGGTGGCTTTGGCTCTATGTTTGGTGGTGGTCAGAGAGGTG
>JBMZDS010000260.1:0-2127 GCA_049614465.1 Chitinophagales bacterium | reverse complement strand
ATTTCTTCCTGATTGGAAAGAAGTAGAGACTTACTCTTTTTACGATATTCTCGAATTTGTGATTTATTAACCAAATAAGAATTATGACACCTTACAAAAATCGAGGAATCTAACACCTTTGTAAAATAAGAGATGGGTTTTGAGCTCAAAATGGATTTATCTGCAAGCATAAGTTTTGTATATGAATTATCTGACTTCAAATAGATAACATCCTCATAATTAACAAAATAAATTTTATTTGAGGATTGTAAGATGATTTTATTCTCTTTTTTCACATTATGCATAGTCAATCTATAATCAAGTAGACATTGATTCAACTTTGTTGAGCCAATTGGTTTAAGTAGATAATCAAATACATGATATTTAAAAGCTTCTACTGCATACTCCGAAGAGGCTGCTACAAAAACGGTCTTAAATGCACTAAAATCACCAATTCTTCTCAGCACTTCAAATCCATCCATAAGAGGCATGGACACATCGATAAAAAAAATATCTATCGGATTATTCTTAATGTATAATATCGCTTCAATTGGATCAGTAAATTGTCCACAAATTTCTATCTTAAAGTCTAGTTGTTTAATCGCCTTTGATAAGGCTCTCAAAGCCTGCAATTCATCATCTAGTAGAACAACATATAACTTATTTTTCATACTTAATTATTATTTGATTATTGACCACAAGAATACAATTTTTAGTATGAATTACTAAATTAAAAACTTCCAAAATCATTCGATTTACAAGAAAAACTACCTTTTCTTTTGAATTCTTACCAAATACAAACTTTTACATACCAAAATCAAGCTTATCCTTACACTACCTTAAAATCAAAGATTTATTAAACTATATTTGATGATATATTAATCCTTTAAAAAAAGTTATTATGAAAAAAGTTATTGTTATTACAATGAGCATCTGGCTTACCCTTAGCCTAACTCAAGAAAGTCATGGTCAAGCTCAGGTTCCAGAAGGTAAATTTTATCCAGAGTCCGCTTGTCTTCAAGTTGAAAAAAAAGATGATTGCGACATTACAAGTGGATTACTGGAAGCTGTATCTGTACCTATTAACAGCTGGCAAGTTGGACTAATGAATGGGCAAGATTGGCGACTGGGCATAAAAGAGTCTGGCTCATCCAATGCTTGGATTTATTTAACGAACTCTACAACAGGATTTTCTGTCAGTACTGGAGGATTTGCCTGTACTTTCGAGGGAAATCTTGGACAACCTACTTCTATCAACATTCAACAGGACTATGATTTGAGTGTAGAATATCTAAGCAATTCAAGTTGGATAACTGTATACTCTGCTACAATTTCTGGCGAAAATCAGTGCATGTTTAATCTTGAGTATTTCGAGGAGATTTTATATTCCGATTTTTATAGTGATGGAGACGCTTGTAATGATGTCTTTGAGGATGGCGTACTAACCATTGCTCAAGTTAATCAGTTCGCATATGTCAATTTCACTTCTCCTGTGGTTCAGGATTATAATTTACCCGTGGTGATGAATGTCATAGCATACAACATGACTCAAAACGGTTCAGTTGGCATGTCGTACACATTAGAAAACGGCCAAGGCTTTCCAGCCTTTGGCGCAAACAATTTTGGCTCTCGCAAAGGAGCATGGTTACCTGAATCCACAATATGCGCATATGTTATTTTCGCGAATCCCTGTGAGTTAGAAGAATACCATTACTCAAATAGAGAGTTGTACCAAATGGTAGTGGATGGTAGTTTAGATGGATGTGAATATTGCACTGAGTTAGCCGTAGGCCAGTTTTCAACTGACTAGGTTGTCCACAAAAAATTCTTTTTGATTAATGCCCTTCAAGAAATTGAAGGGCATTTTTTTGGCTCAGGATGAAATTTTTTTCGTTCCTACTCGACGAATAGTCCTAAAACCTATTAGTAGTCCGAGAAAAAACTGAGAAAAAGCATTTGAAGAAATGCGTGAGAATAACGATGACCGATTATTGTTCAATGATGTTTTTGAGGACGAAAGTTTTGAGGAATGGAGTTAGAACACTATTCAACCGCACTCGTAAATCTTGACCCAACAATTGGTAGCGAAATTAAGAAAACAAGACCTTGTGTGATTGTTTCGCCAAACGAGATAAATAAGTTTTTAAG
>JBMZDS010000259.1:0-2140 GCA_049614465.1 Chitinophagales bacterium | reverse complement strand
AGTCACGTTCCAGTCAATATTGCGAATATCATCGCCATAAGTATAATTGCGAACTTCACTAAAAGACATACCTCTTCCCTTGAAAGCCGAGTGATAGCTTCCCGAGAAAACTTGATTAGTCAAGCCTTTTGTCTTGATTTCAATCTTACGTACTATTTTTAGCAGTTCTGCTGTGGTCATTTTTTTAAGTAATTAGTATATAGATATTAGTAGTAAGTATTTAGTAACTAGTCATTTGTTATTTCATTTTCAAAATGTATTTCCTCACTTTGTATCTCTTTCTCAAGAGCCTTTATTTTCTCTTCCAAATCATGCAAGTGATTAGCCGTTTTTTCTAACCACCATTCTGCTTCATGAGGACTTGTTTGATAAATCATAGCTATTCGATCATACTCTTTACAGTATTCTTCGTAAAGAGATTCAATTTTTATATGATTTTCTAAAACAATTATTTTATCTTCAATAGAGTCTAATTTATTAGATGTGTCTTGCAACCATTTGTCAGTAACTTGAAAAGAGTGCTGATATAAAGTTGCTATTTCTTCATATTGCTTATAATATTCTTCAAGCAATTGCTCCTTGTCTTCTATTTCATTTTGACCGAAAGAAGACAAAGTCAATAATAACGATATAAATAAAAGTAGTTGTTTCATTTTCAAATTGGCAAATCATCAAATTAAGCCATTGGTGCTTATTGAATTTCTACAGAGTTGAGCAATTTATCGATAATTTCTTCTGTGCTTACATTCTCAGCTTCGGCTTCATAAGTCAGCCCTATACGATGGCGCAACACATCATGACAGATAGCACGAACATCTTCTGGTATCACATAGCCTCTTTTCTTCAAGAAAGCATGTGCTTTACTTGCTCTTGCTAGATTGATACTTGCTCTAGGCGATCCTCCATAACTAATCAAATGCTCCAAATCTTTAAGATTGCTATCTTTTGGATTTCTAGTGGCAAAAACAATATCTAAAATGTATTTTTCAACGGTTTCGTCCATATAAATCTGACTAACGAGTTCACGTCCTTTGACAATGTCTTCCTTACGAACTACTGGCGATATCGCCTTTGGTTTGTTGCCCATATTAAGGCGGATGATTTGTCTTTCTTCTTCTTTAGTTGGATATGTGATATTGACTTTGAGCATAAAACGATCGACTTGCGCTTCTGGCAATGGATATGTTCCTTCCTGCTCTATCGGATTTTGTGTAGCTAATACAAGAAATGGCTCTGCTAGCTTGAATGTGTTTTCGCCTATCGTCACTTGACGTTCTTGCATCGCTTCGAGCAGTGCAGATTGTACTTTGGCTGGAGCACGATTTATCTCATCTGCTAAAATGAAATTAGAGAATATAGGTCCTTTTTTAACCGTAAAATCACTCGTCTTTTGGTTGAAAATCATTGTCCCTAATATATCCGCAGGCAATAGATCTGGCGTAAACTGAATACGACTAAAATCTGTGTCTACTGCTGCCGAAAGTGATTTTATGGCTAAGGTCTTCGCCAAACCCGGCACACCTTCGAGCAAAATATGTCCATTGGCGAGAATAGCGAGTAGCAAACGCTCCATCATGTTCTTTTGTCCAATGATGGTTTTGCTTGTTTCGAGATTGATTAAATCTACAAATCCGCTTTCTGATACGATACGTTCGTTGAGTTCTCTGATATCTCCTGCTGTATGTTCCATTTTGTATTCTTTTTTTGAAGAAAGCAAAAATATACAAAAGCCATGTCATATAAGAAAAAGAATTTTTTAAATTCTGTTAAAGGAAAATAATCCCTTGATACTCAAATTCAGCAAATTAACATTTGATGGGCTTTGTTTAAAAATAAATGCAATAATTATCGTATTTGATATGAAAAAACACGAACTTCGCTTATCGACCGATAAAATGAATTGAAACTAGATTTTATCAAAACGTTAGTAAATATATGGAGACATGAAAATATTTAAGCCAAGAAAATATATGTGGATTGCTCCAATACTTGTTATCATTTCAGGTATTATAAATTTGTCGAATAATCATTTGAGTGATTATTTAAACTATTCAGTGTATAAAATTCCCTTAAATTCGCTTGGTATTTATCCAATTAACGATTCAATAGAAGTGAATGTTACTGACACGACACAACAAAT
>JBMZDS010000258.1:0-2167 GCA_049614465.1 Chitinophagales bacterium | reverse complement strand
ATATTGACAAGGATTCTAGCGATTCTTTAATTGCACTTTGGGAAAGTGATAAGTCTTTTTTTGAACCAATGATGGGACTTCATCCTTGCTCCGTGAAAGGCAATTTTCGAGAAGAATTAGACGCTATTTTCGCTTATTTTTTACGACAGAAAATCCAAATTGTGGGCGAAATCGGGCTAGATTACTACTGGAGTACGGAGTATAAACAGCAACAAATCGATGCTTTTCGATGGCAAATTGGCTTTGCAAAAGAGAATAAAATGCCGATAGCGGTACATTGTAGAAATGCCTTTGATGACATATTGAATATACTGGAAGAAGAGCAAGATGGAAATTTGACGGGAGTATTGCATTGCTTTTCGGGCAATGAGAATCAAGCGAAAAGATTGATCGATAATAATTTTATGCTAGGGCTTGGTGGAGTACTTACTTTTAAAAATTCTGGACTCGATAAAGTTATTGCTAATATAGATATGAAGCATTTAATATTGGAAACAGATGCGCCTTATCTATCACCTACTCCTTATAGAGGGAAAAGAAATGAAACGTCATATATATTATATGTAGCAGAAAAACTAGCACAAGTCAAATCAATATCGCTAGAAGAAGTTGCGGACATAACCACCCAAAATGCAATTGATTTGTTTGGACTCGAAATGTAATTGTTTTGTCATAAAGAAAGCAGTTCTGCAATAAAACCCAAGAAAAGACTTTATACTTGTATCAAATTTGGAAATTGAAACTAGTAGTGTTTTCAGTGTAACAGAATAAAACTTTAAAGAAGTTGAATAAGAAATGGCTTTTTTTTTTCGGTTATTCAGATTAATTTCTAATTTTGGCACTCTCATAATGAGAGGAGAGGTGCAGGAGTGGCTGAACTGGCTCGCTTGGAAAGCGAGTGTACTCCACAAGGGTACCGGGGGTTCGAATCCCTCTCTCTCCGCTTTGCATGGGCAAAAAGACTTTTTTAACTAAAAAATAAATTTAAAAAAACGTAAAAACTCTAAGTATGAAAAAAGTAAGTTTAATAATGATGATGGTTGCTATCCTTTCATTTGGATACAATCCAGTATTTGCACAAGAGGAAGCTACTGAAGGAACAGAAGAAGTAGTAGAAGGCGAAGCTGCAACAGAAGAGGCTACAGAAGTAGTTGAAGAAGAGCCAGTAGCAGAAACAGAATCTGTAGCGGAAGTAGCAGGAGATGATGCTGAAGAAGCTCCAGCAACAGGTAGAAAAATGCTACTCGAAAAATTCATGGAAGGTGGTGCAGGATTTATGTCTATTGTATTGGTTTGTTTGATCTTTGGATTGGCATTCTGTATTGAGCGTATTATTTCTTTGAGTTTGGCATCTACAAATGCAAATAACTTACTTAGCAAAATAGAAGATAACCTATCTAGCGGAAACGTAGAAGGTGCAAAAGAAGTATGTAAGTCTAGTCGTAGTCCTATTGCTTCTATCTTAGGACAAGGTCTTGAAAGAGTAGGAGAAGGAATGGATACTGTAGAAAAATCAGTAATCGCTTACGGATCTGTAGAAATGGGAAGACTTGAAAGAGGATTAACTTGGATTGCATTAGCTATTGCATTAGCACCGATGTTAGGTTTCTTAGGTACAGTATGGGGTATGATTGAAGCATTTGATGCTATTGAAGCGCAAGGAGATATTTCACCTACAGTTGTTGCGGGTGGTATTAAAGTAGCACTTTTGACTACAGTATTTGGTCTAGTAGTAGCGATTATCCTTCAGATTTTTTACAATTATATAGTATCTCGTGTAGATAGTATCGTCAATGATATGGAAGATGCATCTATCAAATTTGTAGATATGCTGAACAAGCACAATATTGTAAAATAATAAAACCAAGGAGGATAATAATATGGAAGGATTTTTGGATTTTTTCGGAGAATGGGGCTTAAATCTTGCCTACCTAATGATTGCATTGTGCTTTCTAGGTGTTGTAGCAGGAATAGTAATCTCTATAGTACAGGACTTTAAATCAGGTATTTTCGCTATTGGCGGATTGCTAATGATAGTAGTACTATTTGGAATTGGCTATGCCATGAGTTCTTCAGATTTGCCAGCAAGGCTGGTAGAAAAAGGAATGGGTACACCGAGCTCTTTTAGAATATCAGGAGCAGGATTATTTACTTTTTACGCACTAGC
>JBMZDS010000257.1:0-2190 GCA_049614465.1 Chitinophagales bacterium | reverse complement strand
AAGCTTATTATGCCGAAGGTGTTTTATATGATTATACAAAGTATATCGACTTTGAAAATTACGACGTATCAAGAGGCGATATGTTAAACGATATTAAGTTTAATTTTGAAGAACCTACAACTGTATTAGTAAAAGAAATGTTAGATGCTTTTGCAACAGTTTTTCCATTGCTAGATGCAATTGCATTTAAATCTGTTCCACTGATTTTTGATTGTAATTGAGCTGCTTTTTTCTCATTGGCTACAGCTGCTTCTACTTGAAATCTTACTGCATCAAGATTGACTACACCTTCTTCATTTTTGCTATCAACCATTGCTACTACATAGTTGTTTCCAACTGCTGTAGGAGCAGATACAGCTCCTGCTTCCGCAGTAAATGCCCATTTGATTAACTGACGAGCATCTCCTACCAATCTAGGTATGTTATTGGCATCTTTTGCAATTCCTGATGCCTCTACGATATTCATAGAATCACTAGCTGCTTCAAATGCGTCTCTTGTATTATTGTTTCCTGCAAAAACACTTGCATCAGAATACAAGTTTCTTTGTGTTTCTTCACTTGTATATACAGAATGTGTCAATGTTGCTACTTGAATAGCTGGAATTGTTTGATCAGCATTGTAAACCTCTACTAAATGAATACCAAACTCTGTATAAACGATTTTTACATCGCCTTCGTCCATTTGATAGAAAATAGCTTCTTCAAAAGGAGCAACCATTTGTCCTTTTTTGACCCAACCCAGATCTCCACCATTAAAACTGTTTGCTTTATCGTCAGAAAACTCAGCAGTTAAGGAACTCAAAGGAACATTCATTGAATCTACCAATGTAAATAAACTATCTGCTAACAAATTTAAAGCAATTGCTTCTTCTTGTGAAACTAAATTTTCACTTGACAATAATAAATGTCTTGCTTGTAATGAATCTGCTATTAGTTTTCTATCCAACAATTTTACAGATTCATATTGATTTAAGTTTTGGTCTGGACCAAATGTAGCACCTAAAGAAGCATTGAATAATGTATCTGCATATTTGTTTGTCATTTCTGCTCTTGTATAATATTTGCTGTCCCAAGGAGTTTCAGAATACAATCTGATAAACAAAGAGTCACTCTCGCTTGCCATCCATTCTGCTGTTTTTTCTTGTGTCCAAGCATATTCAGTGGTGTAGTCTTGCTCAGAAGGCTCAATTGGAAAAAATGCAAATTGTAAACTTACTGTTTCATCTGATTCGAATTCTTTACCATTCGCATCGATATAAGATTGTAAATCTGCATCTGTAATACCTAAAGTGCTTGTCTCAATATCTGAGTAAGGCAATAATACGTAGTCAAAGTTGACCAATGTGTTTTCATTGCTGTATTGCATCTCTGCCATCCAAGTAGGGACATTCAATCCACCTTCTACTAGAGAATAGTATTTAGATTGATATCTATCTTGTATCATGTATCTCTCAAAATTCTCCCAAGAGCTTCTTTTAGAGCCAGGTTCTGTCCCTGGGTCATCAATATCTAATGTTGCAATAAACTGATTGAAAGTTGCTGCATCAAAATCTCCATTAGCATCAGCAAAAGAAGATTGAATACTTGGATGGATATTTCTACCCGTCATCATACTCAATTTTTCTTTATCACTTACTGCTACACCTACATTCTCATAAACATCAGCAAATAATGTTTCACTCAAAATTTCATTGTAAGTATTATTACGGATTGCATTTCTCTGTGCATCTGACACGGGCTGACCTGACTGTAATTGTGCATTTTGAATATTTTGATCAAATCGTTGAGAAAAAGCTCCATAATCGATAACTTCTCCATTTACAACTGCTAAATCATTGCTTGTAGGCTGTCCTTGTCCTGCAGCTCCTCCTAAATCCATGAATAAGAAAGCAATTATCGCCAATCCTATGATTGCAATTAACAACCATCCCAAGCGATTTCTAATTTGTCCTATTACTGCCATTTATATCTATTTTACTCTTTTGTCTAAAAATTAAGAGTGCAAATATAGTCTTTACGGCATATTTTCCGAATATGAGCAGCGAAAATCTACTGATTTTGTCGTTTAAAGGGTTCTTCCCTTAGCAACTCGTAGACTTTTTTGTTCTTTTTTGATTTTTTTCATGTCGATTTCCAAAAAAGCATTCAAAGATTGTGGCGACAAAGAATAAGTCTGTCCAATGTAAGTCA
>JBMZDS010000256.1:0-2200 GCA_049614465.1 Chitinophagales bacterium | reverse complement strand
TTATCGTACAACTAGGAGGGCAAACGGCTTTAAAGCTAGCAGAAAAATTACATGAATTTGGTATCAAAATTTTTGGAACTTCTCTTGACGGAATGGATTTAGCAGAGGATAGAGAGCGTTTTTCTGACAAACTCAAAGAACTTGACATTCCTTATCCTAGATACGGAGCAGCCAAAACTGCTGATGAAGCCATAGAAGTAGCGAATAAAGTAGGTTATCCTGTGCTTGTGCGTCCTAGTTATGTGCTTGGCGGTCAGCGGATGAAAATTGTTATCAATGACGATGAATTGACTTCGCAAGTTATCAAAATCATGAAGCATCATCCTGACAATAACATCTTGATAGATCATTTTCTAGATAGAGCTTCCGAAGCAGAAACTGATGCTATCTGCGATGGCGACAAAGTGCACATTATGGGTGTAATGGAACACATAGAACCAGCAGGGATTCACTCTGGAGATAGCAATGCTGTTTTGCCTCCATTTACATTGAGTGAAGCAGTAGTGAAGAAAATGGAAGAATACACGAAAAAAATTGCTTTTGCCTTGAATGTAAGAGGACTTATTAATATCCAATTTGCTATCAAAGATGACAAAGTGTATGTGATAGAGGCAAACCCTAGAGCATCACGTACAACACCTTTTATCAGCAAGGCATACAAAATTCCTTATCTTAATGTGGCAACTAAAGTGATGATAGGCACAAATAAGTTGGAAGATTTCGATTATGAGAAAAACTTGGAAGGTTATGCAATAAAAGAGCCTGTGTTCTCATTCCATAAATTTCCGAATGTCAATAAAGAACTCGGACCTGAAATGAAATCTACAGGAGAAGCAATTTATTTTATCAAAGACTTGAAAGATCCTCACTTTAGAGAGTTGTCGAAGATAAAGAGTATGTATTTGAGAAGGTAATTTGAGATGAAACTCATCATTCTATATGGTCCGCCTGCTTCTGGCAAAATGACTGTAGGACAAGAGTTGGCGAAAACGACTTCGCTCAAATTGTTTCACAATCACATGTCATTAGAATTGGTCAATCAATTTTTTGAATGGAGTACACCTGATTTTAAGCAATTGGATAAGAAGATTAGATTTTCAATCTTTGAAGCTATCGCAAAAAGTGATATTGAGGGTTTGATTTTTACTTTTGTTTGGGCTTTTGATATTGCGGTAGATAAAGATTATGTAAATGAAATTGTAGCTTGTTTTAAAAAGAACAATGCTGATTTGCAAGTTTATTTTGTAGAACTAAAAGCAAACATTGAAGAACGACTCAAGCGCAATAAAACTGAAAATCGTCTTGCACATAAAGCATCAAAGCGCAATGTGGATTTTTCTGAAAAGAATTTGATTCATTTTGAAGATACATACCGAATGTATGCTACTGAGCAAGAACTCAAAGAAAATAATGTTTATGTCATCGATAACACTCATTTATCCGCTAAAGATGTTGCAGTGAAAATCAAAAGACAATTCGATTTATAAAAAAAGCGATATCAATTGATATCGCTTTCCATTTTTTATGTAGAGTTAGCATTATTTACGTTTGATACTACAGCCCTTAGCATCTGTTTTTGAGATAGCAACTTCTTCTCCATTAGATACACTATACATCGCAGATTGAATGTATTTTTCAGTAACTTCACTATAGTCGTTATAATTGTCGTCTATAGCACCTTGATAGACCAATACATCATCGCCATCAAACAAAAAGATGTGGGGTGTCGTTTTTGCTCCAAAAGCATCCGCTAGTTTAGATTTTTCATCTACTAAATAAGGAGATAGATATTTTTGCTCTTCCGCATGTATCAGCATTTGTCCATAAGAATCATCGCCATCTCTTTTTGCTTCATTGGAGTTGATAATAGCAACGCCAATATTTAATCGATTAGCGATTTGCTCCATATCATCATATCTATCTTCCCACATCACAACAAAAGGACAAGTATTACATGAAAAAACGACAAGTGTTCCATTTTCTTTTTTAATATCATTGAGGCTCAATTCTTTTCCAGATACATCTAGCATTTTCAAGTCAGCCTTAGGCATTTCTGTTCCATTTTCTATGGTTGGATATTTTTCCTTTTCTTCTTCCGCCAAAAAGGTGAAAGACATCAATGCTACCCCTAAGAACAAAAGTGTCCCTATCCATATTTTCTTATTCATCGTTATATATTTTTTATTTAATAAAAATTATG
>JBMZDS010000255.1:0-2241 GCA_049614465.1 Chitinophagales bacterium | reverse complement strand
TCAATATAACTGCAATAACAGCATCTGCCGAAAGTTTTGATTTTTTGGAAATGAAATCCATCAAAGCAACGGATAGCCATCCTGATACCACTGCACCACCAAGCAATACAGGTAGACTTTTAGTTTGAAAAAAAATAAAAGCTAAACAAATACCGGGTAAAAGAGAATGAGAAACAGCATCACCGATCAAGGATTTCTTTTGTAAAAATGTAAATGCACCTACAACAGATGTAGCAATAGAAAACAGTAGCATACCTATGACAACCCATCTGACATTAGGTTCTTGCAATAAAAAATATGTGATAAAATCCTCCATATTTAATTTTCAGTATACAATTCTGTCACATGTACCTCTACCCTATCTTCAAATGCATCACAAATGCTAAAACTCTCGTTCTTTGTTCTATAATAATTCCAGAGATGCTGTGAAGCTGTATATTCAACCTGTATTTTCTTTGCTAAAAAAGCATATACTTCATTAGCACTTTCTTTTGGTAATTGAAATGATACATAGACAATTTCTAACGTCTCTATATGCAGATGCGTTGTATAAAAATTACCTGACTTGTCTTCTAATGTAAATTCAAATTCATCGACTGCATACACTGTATAATCATCGCTAGCAAACATTTCTTCACTATTAGGCTGCTCATTTATCAGTGTCGTTGCAAAGTCTATTTTTGCCATAACACCACTAACATCTTTCCTTTGTGCGAAAAGAGTAAAGTGAACAAACATCAAAATTAATAGTGCAAAATATTTCATCTGATTTTCTTTAATTTTCTCGAACAGGATGTCCTTGTTTTTGAAGCAAATCTCCTATTTGAGAAAGTACTGACAATTTTCCTCCATAGGTTTTTTGTAAAACTTCTGCAGTAAAAACGTCTTTCGTTTCTCCTGCTGCTATCAATCGAGTATTGAGCATTATCATCCAATCAAAATAATCAAGAGCTGAATTCAAATCATGATGTACAACCAAGATTGTTTTGCCCTCTGCAACTAAGTTTTTTAATAACTCAATAATACTTTTCTCAGTAGCAGCATCTACACCTGCAAAAGGCTCATCCATAAAATACAAATCTGCCTGCTGCGCTAATGAACGTGCTAAAAAAACACGTTGTTGCTGTCCCCCTGATAGTTCTGATATTTGCCTATCGGCAAAAGCAGACATGCCTACTTTTTCAAGCGATTCTTTTGCTATTTGCTTATCTTCTTTTGACAGTCTTCTGAAAATTTTCTTAGGCGAATATCTTCCCATTTCGACTACTTCACGAACAGAAATAGGAAATTCCCAATCGACAGATTCTCGCTGTGGCACATAACTCACTTTTTGACGAACATTAGCTAATGAATTGTCAAATATTTTAGCGAATCCACTACTCAAAGGTACCAATCCCATGATTGCTTTTATCAGCGTAGATTTCCCTGCGCCATTTGGTCCTACTATACCGACCAATTTCCCTTTAGGAACAGAAAAATCAACATTCCAAAGTACAGGTCTATTATTATAACTAACGACCATATCATGTACTTCAAGTATCGGACTTACTGTCTGTTCCATCATCGTATTCTATTTAGTCAAAGATTGCACAAGATTATCTACATTGGCTTTCATCATCCCTATATAAGTGTCTGCACCATCAGCCTCATTGCCCAATGCATCTGTATAAAGTGACGGTGCAAGACTTACCTCCCATCCTTTTTCTTTTGCACCTTCCATCACTGCTTCTACAGTATTTGATGAAGCACTATGTTCACTAAAAATAATAGGGATTTCGTTTTCAACTACCAAGTCTACTGTTGTTGTAATATCTTTGATGCCAGCTTCAGTAGCAGTAGAAATACCTTGTATACCATGCGTCTCTACACCATATCTTTTGCCAAAATACTCAAATGCATCATGCGTAGACACAAGGACTCTTTTCTGCGAAGGAATAGTCTCAATCTGAGTACTAACATAAGCATCTAGCTCCATAAGTTCTGTAGCATATTCTTTTGCATTTGTTTTATAGTAATCTCCATTTGCAGTGTCGATTTTCATCAATTTTGCTGCGACATATTCCATGCCTATCATGTGCAAATTCACATCAAACCATGTGTGTGGATCATCATGAGATTCGTCTAGTACAATTAAATTCTCCATTTCATAAGCTGCTGAGTAGACAATTGTTTTATCTTCCATTTTCGCAAATATTTCATTCATTTTTCCTTCTAGCTTCAATCCATGATAAACAATGACAT
>JBMZDS010000254.1:0-2243 GCA_049614465.1 Chitinophagales bacterium | reverse complement strand
TTGTATGCCGCTACAGTATTGCCTTCATTATCTTGCTCTACAAGATGATAACCTGCATAGCCTCTCATATTGAGTCCTCCTCCATAGTGGAAGTGATTGGTCTCTGCTCCATAGCCTAGCCAGTCATTCGGATAAAACCCTGCTGCACGGACGTATTTATTTTCGACCATTTCTTCGCCATTGGCTCCTGCAAAATAGAGGGAAGATTCAGATGGCATATTTTCGCCTACTCCCAGTCTTCCGAAAACACGTGTATCCAAATCTAGTCGCCATAATTTTCTTTCACCTTGGTATTCTGCTTGTAGATAATGATAATTGTAGTCTTTTGATAGGCTCGCTCTTGCGTCTATATCTATGATACCTTCTCCATTGTGATTTTTAAAATCAAACCAATGTTTTACTTCGATATTTAAGCTGTTATTCCATTTGTTTACTCCCCATTCTTTAGGGAAAAGAAGATAATTTAGATCGTTGTATTCTGGACGTATCATTGATTTTATACTTCCGCTTAGCTTTACATTTCTATTGAAATATTTGGATAAAGTAAACTGATTCAATACCAATCCATCTAAATATCGTGAGTCAATACGCATTTTAGTATCAGGCATGAATTTGTCTAAAGCCGTCTCGTACCAAAAGTTGTAAGACCATCTGTCATTGGTGAAATATTTATTGTCATCATCTTTTTTACCAAACTTGGCTGCAGGTAGATTTCCTTGCGCTAATCTAGTATTGTACCAGCCTGTGAATCCAAACTTATGCTTACGATTCATATAGTTGCCATTCATGTGCCAGCCCAGTTTAAATCCATCATAAGCATTCCACCAGATGTCTGGACGATAATAAATATGATATTTTCTCCAGTCAGGAAAATTCCAAACTTTTGCATCAAAATGCCAGTCGATATTCCCTTTAGTTCTATTGCTCAAAATATTGTTGTCAGCAAGAATTTCACTTGGGTCTATCGTTACTTTTTTGATTTTTACTTTTTCGCCTTCGTATGCTTCAGGTAAAGTCACTGTAGCTGTGTATGTTGGATTAAGTTTGTCCCATCCTGTCCATTTTGGCAAAGTTTTCGCATCGGTTTCTTTTTTGAAATATTGGTTAGGAATGTAGTAGTCAAAAGTCCTTCCTTCTTTGTCCATTACTTCAAAATCAATAGGCATCTGCATACGACCATTTCGATTGAATGTGATTTCAAAAGTATTGGCAGAGTCTTTTACCGCTTTTACATTTTTGACAGAGTAGTCTATCGTTTTGTTGGTTTCTAGCCATTGGTCAAAATACCAGTTCAAATCTACTTTTGTATATCGTATTATAGAATTGCGAAAATCCTCTGGATATGGGTGACAAAAACTCCATTCATCAAAATAATTTTGCATTGCCGCTAAAAACAAGGAATCGCCTAGCGTGTATTGCAAATTGTAAAGCATAGTCGCTGTCTTATAGTAGACATGACCATAGCCTCCGCCATGACGCAGCGCACCATGAAATCCATCCGAATGTGTATTGAGTTGAGGATCTTTGTGTAAACAAGCATCACGCATATATCCGTAATAGACTTCATCATCTTTCACAGGTCTATCCCATCTAAAATGTGCTGTGTAGTTATTTTTTGGTTCATTGAGGTCTGTATAGATACCGTCTATTCTTTCTTGACTCCATGCGGTGATAAACTGTGTAAATCCTTCATCCATAAAAGCACGATACGTCTCATTGTTGTTCATCATTCCATAAAACCAATTGTGTCCTATCTCATGTGCTAGTAGTCCTTTGTAAGTAGGAGATTTTCCATTGTCAAGTGTTATCATAGGGTATTCCATGCCGTCTTTTGCATCTGCGACTATCATCTTGTGATAACCATACATCCCTATATCTTCAGAATAAACTTGAATTACTTTTGCCGAATACTCTGCAGCATCTTGCCAGCCAGAAGCATGCGGTTCTTGAGCGTATGAATAGGTCTTTATTGTGCGTCCTTCTGCATTTGTCCATTCGTGCTCGCCTATACGATAGTGCGGATTAGCAGTAAAGCAAAAGTCATGAATATTCTCTGCATAGAAATGCCATTCTTTGCGTTCGCCAATTACTCTTTCAATAATTGTAGAGGGTGAACTGCCCCATGCTTTGTCTTTAAAATTTTCGATGGCTAATTTTTCTCGCAAAGTATCAGGCAATACTTCTGTTTCATTGAGCAATTTTCCTGTAGCAGCTACAATATAATCGTTGGCAAAATTTAGGGT
>JBMZDS010000253.1:0-2276 GCA_049614465.1 Chitinophagales bacterium | reverse complement strand
GACAATCTTGATTTGTTGGATAAAGATGCAAGTTTAGTAATTTATACTCCAGCGATTCCAAAGGAACACAAGCAGTTCAATTGGTACAAGGATAATGACTATAGAGTATTGAAGCGATCACAAGTTTTAGGAGAGATTTCAAAGGATAAATTCTGTATTGCTGTAGCAGGTTCGCATGGCAAGACGACAGTTTCTTCTATGATAGCGCATATTGTCAATGAAACAAAAGGATGCACCGCTTTCTTGGGTGGAATTGCTACAAATTTTGGGACGAACTATATTCATTCTGGTAAAGAAATCATGGTAGTCGAAGCAGACGAATTTGATCGTTCTTTCATGACTTTGCATCCCAATATTGCAGTCGTGACTTCTATTGATAGTGACCATTTAGATATTTATGGTTCTTTAGAAAACATACAAGCAGAGTTCCATGCTTTTACCAATTTATTGGATGAAAAAGGAGCATTGATTGCAAAGAAAGATTTAACCGTTCATGGTAATCATACTGGTGCAAAATCAATGTCTTACGATATAGAAGCAGATGCTAATATCAAAGCTATCAATTACAAGATTATAGATGGAACGTATCATTTTGATATTGATTTCGATGGAGAAATTGTTGAAGGGCTCGAGTTGTCGCTTGGCGGAAAACACAATGTAGAAAATGCCATTGCTGCCATAGTTGTAGCGATAGAATTAGGAATAGAAAAGGAAGAAATCAAAAAAGCATTAGCATCTTTCAAAGGGATTTATCGAAGATTTGAAAAAAGAGTCGATGGCGATACTGTATATATAGATGACTATGCTCATCATCCCAATGAAGTAAAAGCATTGCTCAATTCAGTAAAAGAATTATATCCCAATCAGAAAATTACTTGCATTTTTCAGCCACATTTATTTTCTCGCACAAAGGATTTGGCAATAGATTTTGGTACACAGTTATCAATAGCAGATGAAGTGATTTTATTGCCGATTTATCCAGCAAGAGAATTACCTATAGAAGGCGTGACATCAGATTTGATTTTACAAGAAATAAAACACAGTCAGAAAAGCATAAAAACAAGAGAAGAAGTATTGGATTATGTGAAAGATATTAATCATGGTGTAATTCTTACGGTAGGAGCAGGCGACATCGATAGATTAGTACCGGGAATTGAAAAAATAATAAAAGCCAATGGCTAAAAGCTGATAGCCAAAAGCTAGTATATGAAAACAAACAAACAAAATATCATCCGTTTTTTACAAGCGATTTTCATCTTGCTGATGGGCGGACTATTTGTGTTCATTTTTACGGCCTCTAAAGTAAAGCAAGGAGAAGTGATATGCCATGATATCAAAGTTGATATAGATTCGGATGAGTCAGATTTATATTTTCTAGAAGAAAGCGATATTCTAAAATTATTGACTGACAATGGGCAAGAAATAGTTATTAATCAACCTATGGCAAAAATAGATTTATCGGCTATTGAAAATAGATTAAAACAGAATGAATTTATTTCAAATGCGGAAGTCTATACCAATTTTGAAGGATTGATGATGGTCGATGTTGAGCAAAAAAAGCCAATGTATAGAGTAATTAACAACAGTGGTGTTAGTTATTATATCAGCGAGTCGGGAACGAAAATGCCTTTATCTACTAAATTTACTCCAAGGCTTCTTGTAGCTACAGGGAATATACCTGTAGTAGATGATATTAATGAAGATGTCATCAATCAAGATTTGACACTTTTAGTCGATTTTATCTATGCAGATGCCTTTTGGGATGCCATGATAGGGCAGATTTATGTAGAAAATGGTGGAGAATTTGTTTTAATACCAAAAATTGAAGGACATACTATCCAACTAGGGACGATAGATGATGTAGAAGAAAAATTTAAGAAATTGAAACTTTTTTATGAGCAGGCTATACAATATACCGCTTGGGAAAAGTACAAAACGATAAACCTAAAGTACGAAGGGCAAATAGTCTGTACTAAAAAATAAACACTGCTATGCAAACGAATAAACAACAAGAAATACTCGTAGGTCTAGATATCGGTACTACCAAAATCTGTGTGCTTGTGACTCGTAAAGATGAGAACGGCAAGACAGAGATATTAGGGATAGGCAAAGCACCTTCTCATGGTGTCATGAGAGGGGAGGTAGCGAATATAGACAAGACGGTCAATGCGATAAAAATAGCAGTAGCAGAAGCTGAAAATCAATCTGGGATTACTATTCGTGAAGTCTATGTAGGTATAGCAGGTCAGCATATCAAGTCCGTACAGCATAGAGGT
>JBMZDS010000252.1:1334-2287 GCA_049614465.1 Chitinophagales bacterium | reverse complement strand
TATTTGACACATTGATTTTCATGTCATGGAGCGACTTATTTTCTGAGATAACTTTCAAGTGCTCTTGCTTGAGTTTTTCGTAGTCTTCGGCTATACGTTTCAGTCTATCTTTATCCAAAGCATTTTCTTCCACTTCTCGTTTTACTGACTTAAAAAAAGCAAACAACATCAATAAACCACCCAAGATTGAGATAGCAATCAATATATCTCCACTCAGCTGACTTAAGGCATACAACAGAATACCTACACCGAGTAAAAACAGAAGAATATAGAGGATTTTTTTCTTTAGAAATGTTTTGATTTTAGTATTCATTGTTTAGGGTTTGACTTATCAATAGCTAAAATAATGCCGAAATTGAAATTCAATACTTTTGTATCTTCACATTCAAGATGCAAAAACTAATCGAAAATATCCATTTTTACTACAACGAGCAAGGCTTAATGGTTTTTACTGAGCAATACCATCTAGAAAGAGGACATTGCTGCAAAAGTGGATGCAAACATTGTCCATATGGTTTCAAGAAAGAAAAAGATCAATCAAAAGAAAGCTGACTATCGCCAGTAATAGGAATCACATCTCCTAAATATTGAGGCGGAATATCTATTGCTATTTCTAAAAACGACTTTATTCTGGCAAGGAACTCACGTATTTTATTTCGCTTTGTAGCGCCTAGATGTGCCGAACTTGATGCAAATCCATACACTTCCATACCACTATATTGTGCGATAAAAACAGCTCTAGGCAAATGATAATCTTGGCTAACAATCACTAAATTATCAACTTCAAAGACTTTTTTAGCACGTATAACACTATTGTATGTATTGAATCCTGCATGGTCAAGAAAAATATCGCTTTTTGGAACACCTTTATCTATTAGATAATCCTTCATAGCATTGACTTCATCATAGTCGGTAGTGCCATGATCTCCACTCAATAAGAATCGCTCTACTTT
>JBMZDS010000252.1:0-1329 GCA_049614465.1 Chitinophagales bacterium | reverse complement strand
ATTGACTTCATCATAGTCGGTAGTGCCATGATCTCCACTCAATAAGAATCGCTCTACTTTACCCGCTTCATATAATGCATAAGCATTTTCGATACGCTCTCTGAGATAAGAAGATAATCCTCCTCCATCATAGACTCTTGCACCTAAAACTAATACGGTATAAGTATCGGGAACGTCATCGAGTGTAGATGTAATTTTCGATTGAGTACTGATGATAACATATAGATTGATAAAACAAGCCAATGCAACACTACAAACACCTAACAGAAATAATCGTTTGAATAACTTCTTTATGGACATTCTCCCATTGTATAATCTGTAATACCTGCACACTCAGCAGCACAATCATTGCCATATGTCACATCATCACAGCCACATACAGGATCATATTCCATAGTACAAATACAATCTTCTATTACTTCACCTTGACAATTTTCTACTGTTTTGTCATTTTTCTCACATGACATTATCAAAAAAACCGACAATACTAAAAATGGTAATAACTTTTTCATAACTACAAAACTAATAAATTTCGCATTTAGTATTTTTGGGAATAAATTTAAATAGATAACATGAAGCATAGTTTTAAAAATAGAATACAATACAAGTTTGAGCAGTTTATGGCTAAAGGTGGTAGCTCCATTTTCGTTAGCTTAACAATGGTATTTATTATTTCGTTTATCTTAATAATTGGTCTACGTTTTATACTAATGGCTATATTTAATGATAGTATAGATCCAGTTACGCAGTCAAATAGGAATTTTTTCCAAGATGTTTATGCTATATGGTTACAAATGACCGACCCTGGTAATATGAATCAGGATATATATTCTGGAACGGGAGCAAAAATATCCGCTATTATAGCTGGTTTAGTGGGAGTTATACTTTTATCGGCTCTTATTGCTTTTATTACTACTGCGCTAGACAATCTTCTCTACGAATTTAGAAAAGGAAGAGGCTCAATTCTTGAAAATGAGCATACTTTGATATTAGGTTGGAATGAGCGTGTTGTAGATATTTTGCGAGAGCTAATCATTGCGAATGAAAGTGAAGACTACGCCTCTGTAGTGATTTTGTCTAGTGAAGACAAAGAAAAAATGGATGATTTTATTGCAAAAAGATTGCCAGATACTCAAACAACCAAAATCATTACATCTAATGGAAACTCTTCTAATATCAATGAACTAAAACGAGTAAGTGCAGCTGATGCAAAGTCAGTAATCATCATGGCGTCTTGCTCTGATAGTGCTGTCGAAGAGGAAAAATTGCTCTCCGATACACAAGCGATTAAAACTATCATGGCAATTTTATCATGTCAAGAAAGTGATA
>JBMZDS010000251.1:0-2318 GCA_049614465.1 Chitinophagales bacterium | reverse complement strand
ATTTCCCAAAAGAACGCAATGAAATCAAAAGCTATGTCAATAAACTCAAAGAATTAGCAGATAAATATCCGCTCTACAATTTGAAGTATGATAAAATGCCAGAAGAGTTAAATTTTGACTATTTAGACGAATCTATTCTTTCTTATTTCAATCAAAACTTTAGCAATTCAAAACTACGTAGTGTATTAGGCGGAACAAATCTTCTTTATGCAGGAGAGCCAGAAATTTCGACTTTTTATGAGCATGGTTTGATTATGAATTCCTATATCGAGAGTTCATATCGCTTTATCAATGGCTCTGGACAAATCGCCAATGCACTTGTTCGTAATATCCGTAGAATGGGCGGAACTGTACTTCGCTATAAAAAGGTATCAAAAATAGTCTGTGATGATAAAAGCAATGCACAATATGTAGAATTGGACAATGGCGAACGTTTTTATGCAGATAATTTTATATCAAATATTCATCCTACTACGACAATGAATCTTGTTGACGGAGTCAAAATCAGAAAATCATATACCAATCGCTTGAATGCTATTCCAAATTCGAGTAGTGCTTTTGCTTTGCATATTGCATTCAAAAAGGATAGTTTTCCATTCTTCAATCACAATGCTTATCACTTCAAAGATGGAGCCGTTTGGGATACTATGAACTATACGGATGCTGAGTGGCCAAAAAGTTATTTAGCTTTGACTCCTCCAAGTTCACAAAATGATGAGTTTGCAGATGGCATGATTGTCATCGCATATATGCATTATGATGAAGTTGCTAAATGGGGAGATGTAGAAAATACAGTTGGATTTGAAGAGAGTAGAGGCGCAGATTATGAAGAATTCAAAATCAAGAAGAGTGAAAAACTGATTGATGAGATTGCAAAAAAATATCCAGGAATTCGCAATCATATTGAATCATATTGTAGCTCTACACCCTTGACGTACAAAGATTATCTACATACACCCGAAGGCTCTATCTATGGCTATATGAAAGATTTTCAAAATCCGCTCAAAGCCTATATCAGTCCTATGACCAAAGTTCGCAATTTGTATTTTACAGGTCAAAATGTAAATATGCATGGTGTAATGGGCGTGACTGTAAGTTCAATTATCACTTGTGGTGCGCTTTTGGGAACTAATTATCTACTAGGAAAGGTTTTAGAATCAAAATAAACTATGAAATTTACAGCAACACATCTTATCTCATTACTTCTCGTTATCGCAGGAGTTGTTGTTTTTATGTACAGCAAATATCGTGTACCACCCAAAGTAGAATTTCAACAACTTACATTAGTTGATTTAGAAGGAAATTCCGCTTCACTAGACGACTATGCAGGGAAAAACATTTTCATCACGATGTGGGCGACTTGGTGCAAAGATTGTTTAGTCGAAATGCCTGACTTACAGCATGTAAAAGAACAACTAGCCGATGAAAATTTCGTATTTCTAGCAATTTCGGACTATGACATAGAAAAAGAAAGAGCCTACGCTACTGAGAATGATTTTGACTTTACATATCTACACATGACAGAGTCATTAAAGGATATAGGTATTCACGCTATTCCTACCAATTATATCATCAATCAAGAAGGAAAAGTGGTCTACGAAAAAGTAGGTGCTGATCTATGGAGAGAAGATGCCACTATCCAAATGATAAAAGACTTGGTAAAATGAATAAAAAAATAGATGCCGAACTCCTACGTGCCATGATGATGGGCGAGTATAGTCCTACAAACAAAGACGATTTGGCACAAGACTGGGTATCAAATGACTTGCACTACAAAGGCAAAAGTAAAAGCAACTTCTCGACTGTACATGACCAACTCCACAAATGCCAAAAAGTGATTGATAAAGCCATACTTGTCAATAAAGAAAAAGTGACAATCATACATGGTAAAGGAAATGCAATACTCAAAAAAGAAGTACACGATTTACTCAAAAAACACAATCAAGTCAAGCGATTTGAATTGAATACGGATAATGAAGGTGAGACAATTGTTTATTTGAAGTGAAATATTGAAAAGTAAATACACTAACTATATTCAATCATGCAAAAAATTCTTCTTTCAGCAATATTATTCCTCCCAATAACTGCTCTTACACAGGTTATAGAATTGAATGTGCAAGTGAAATACTTAGCAGAGAAGATGGAGGTGCAATATATGAATATTGACACTTCATATTTTGAATTTTATTGGCATTGTAGTCAAGATAATGGATTTCAATTAAAAGAAAGCCTGCCAGATGGATTTTATAAAGTTTACTACAATGATACGCTCATGTATTCTACTATCTACCTGAATAATAAGCAAAATAAAATTTGGC
>JBMZDS010000250.1:0-2319 GCA_049614465.1 Chitinophagales bacterium | reverse complement strand
ATTGTGAAATCTAGTTTTAATTAACAAGACTGTCACAACTAACCAGGTAGGCAAGTTTTTACTGTCATATTGTACTCTAAAGAGTGTTTTGACAGATGTACATGCCATTCTGTAGCCCACTATAGCAATTTCTGGCGTATCTATTGACCAAGTTATATCTGTAGGGTCGATTGGATTGATTACTCCTTTTCTTACCTGATTTTGTATTCCAAAACCCGCACTTGAGGCTGCTCCACCAAAATAAAAAATGGTATCATCTAAGATTGTACCAGAAGCACCAAAAGATTTGTATTGATGATTGTTGGGTGTAGGTGTTCCTACTAACCAAGTATCAGTAGTCGGGTTGTAAATCTGTACATCTGGAATATTGCCCGTATTGCTCCATCCTGTGATAAGATAAATCAAACTATCTCGCCATACTGCCTGTACATGGTCATCTGTAGCAACAGGAATATCGGCACCATCAGTTAAGAAAACATTGTTATTGATGTCATAACGGTGCATTTTGGCAGAAGATGTTTCACTTCCATTAGCTGCAACATGGTATCCACCAGCAATATATATGATATTGCCTATTCTAGATGCGCCTGCTGCTATTTTTCCATTATTATCTGGCAAGTCTCCAATCTGCTCGCTTTGCCCTGTAGTAATATTGTAGCGAAAAGACTTAAGGTGAATTCCTGAATATACTTTTGAAGTATCTATTCCGCTAAAAGAAAATAAATAGGGGATACCATTGACATAGCCTTCACAAACAGCATTGTTACTAACGGCTTCTGGAAGTGCACCTATTTCTGTTACTTCCAATTGTGCTTGAAGATGAAAAAAAGCTATAATGCAAAAGAAAGAAAACAATACATTTTTCATAATCAAGGTGTTTTTCTCAAAGATAATTGATATATCTTACCTTTGATGTCCCAAAGTTAAAAAATGCCATTACAAGAAGAATCTCTATATATTCCGATAAGTGAAACAGATACGCTACACCTCAAACGTATTTTTAAAAATCCAAAAGGCGAACCTGTTTTTCTTTTGCATGGGTCTATAGAAAATGGTATGATTTTTTACTCTAAAAATTTGAAAGGATATGCGCCTTTTTTGGCAGAGCAAGGCTATGATGTTTTTATAGCAGATTTTCAAGGAAGAGGAAAAAGTACGCCTGCTATCAATCGACATTCTACCTATGGTCAAGTAGATATTATCAAGACAGATATTCCTGCCTTTTTAGAAAAAATAAAGGAAATAAAAGGCGATATTCCTATTCATTGGGGAGCACATTCATGGGGAGGTGTTTTGGCATTGGCATATATTGCAAGATTCCAACCCAAAGTAAAATCATTGGTGCTTTTTGGTGCAAAAAGACGCTTGACAATAAGAAATTGGGAATATTTTACACAATTGATAATCAACTGGCATTTGCTGGGCAATTTTTTTATGTGGGTGTATGGTTTTTTACCTGCAAAACGGTTTGGTTTCGGTGCAGAAAACGAGCCTAGAGTTCATTTTTACCAAATCAATAAATGGCTAGGCAAAAAATCAAAGTGGATAGATAATGTGGATGACTATGATTATGGTGATGCTTTGCAAAAATGCAACTTGCCTCCTTGTTTATTTTTGGCAGGAAAGAAAGATACGCTTCTTGGGCATCCACAGGATGTGAAATTACTCATGTCAGAAACGCACAATGACAAAAATGAATACTGGTTACTCGCCAAAGAAAAAGGGTTTGCTCAAGACTACGGGCATATTGATATGCTCACCCATCGAAATGCAAAAGAGGATCATTTTATGAAGGTTGTGGAGTGGATGAAAAGAGTTGTTGAATAGCAATCCATCCAAAAAGAATAATAGTAGTAAGCGTCAATAAATTGGAAATGATTTTTAAGAACTCTATACTGTACGTGTCGTCTTCTTTTCGCTTCCAATAAATTGTAAACATACATTCCAGACCAAATTCAAATGCTTCGGATGAGAAAAGAGGTAAAAAGAATAAAAAATAATTTGTATTTATGGTTTGCGATTATGTTATTGATTAGTAATCTTAAAATAAATGTTATCGTAAACGCAATGCCAAGTTTTTCAATTAACTCCATTTATCATTTATCAAATCCAGCAATAATTTCTTCTAATTCTCCAGACTTTTTCAAAATTTCTAGAGCTTTATTGATTTTTTTCAATAATTTTTCATTTTCTAAATCTACTGCAATCCCATAAGGTTCTTCAGTAAATTTTGAGTTTAAAACTCTAAACTCTTCGTTTTTTCGTTCAAATTCTTTTAAAAAAGAATAGTCAATAACATAAGCATCAACTAAACCATAT
>JBMZDS010000249.1:0-2327 GCA_049614465.1 Chitinophagales bacterium | reverse complement strand
TTTGCTTTAGGATCTAAAAGTGACTCGATAACCGAAAGATATTTCAATTCGAGTGGCATTTCGTTTTGGTCAAGTACTTCTTCATACAATGGGAAATAATGCTCTCCCAATCCTAATGCTTTTGCTATAAAATATCTTCTATTGACAGAGAACTGATCGATATAAGAACTAACGACATTGTTGTAACTCATATTGAATGTAAACGGCAAATTTTGCATCATCTCAAGTATTGTAGAGTCGTCATACTGCGGTACATCATGACGCCCCAGTTGATAATAATACTGCACGATAGAATCATCTTGAAACCAATCTTCTTTATAGAAAATATGAGCTGCCATTGAATCCAATTCACTGATGTCAACCGTTTCATTTTCTTGCACTGGTATCGTTTGAGGCACATCCTGTGCTATAGCGAAAATAGGAAGCACACATATATATAGTAAAAACTTTTTCACGTTCATTGTAAATTTGTATTTGCATAAAAAAAGACACTCAAATGAATGTCTTTTTTCTATAAATAACGAATAAATCGTCTTAATTATTCTTAAAGTATTAGCATTGCATCGCCATACGAGTAGAAATTGTAATTTTCTTTTACAGCTTCTTTGTATGCATCCATAATGAGGTCATATCCACCAAATGCACATGTCATAATCAATAGACTTGATTTTGGTACGTGAAAATTGGTCAACATACAATTTGCAATATTGAATTCGTGTGGAGGATAGATAAAAAGATTAGTCCATCCTTCTGCTGCTTTCAATTTTCCTGTTGCAGATACGGCAGATTCGATAGAACGCATAGATGTTGTTCCTACTGCGCATACTCTTCTTTTTGCAGCTAGAGAATTATTTACAATATCTACTGCTTCTTGGTTGATACGGAAATACTCAGCATCCATTTTGTGCTTGCTCAAGTCTTCTACTTCGATAGTACGGAAAGTTCCTAGACTTGTATGCAATGTCAAGATAGATTTTTCGATGCCTTCGATTTCCATCATTTTGAGCATTTCTTCTGTGAAATGCAATCCTGCTGTAGGGGCTGCTACTGCTCCTGTTTCAGAAGCATATACAGTTTGGTATCTTTCTTTGTCAAGATCTTCTACTTCTCTTTTGATGTATTTTGGTAGTGGTGTATTTCCAAGTTTGAAAAGAGCTTCTTTAAATTCCTCATCTGTTCCATCATAGAAAAAACGAACAGTACGTCCTCTTGAAGTCGTATTATCTACTACTTCAGCCACTACAGTCTCTTCTTCACCAAAATATAGTTTATTACCTACACGTATTTTACGAGCAGGATCTACGAGTACATCCCATAGTTTTTGGTCGCTATTGAGTTCTCTCAAAAGGAAAACTTCAATCTTTGCGCCTGTTTTTTCTTTATGCCCAAAAAGACGAGCAGGAAAAACTTTTGTATTATTCATGATAACTGAATCACCTTCTTGAAAATAAGACAAGAAGTCAGAGAACATTTTGTGTTCTATTTTTCCAGTATCTCTATGCACGACCATTAGGCGTGATTCTCCTCTTTTTTCTGCTGGGTATTCTGCTATTCTTCCTTCTGGAAGTTCAAAATCAAATGCTGATAATTTCATTAAGTATAATGATTTTAAGGTCTATAAAATGATGCGCAAAGGTAGTGATTTGTTTTGAGATTTTAAACCAAGCTCTCATTTGCTTTGTTTCTAAGGACAAAATCAGCCAAAACAAGCTGTGTCATCGCTTCTACAATAGGAACTGCCCTAGGCAATACACATGGATCATGTCTTCCTTTTGCTTGCATTTCTATTTGCTCACCTGCTTGGTTGATTGTGTTTTGTTTCTGCATGATAGTCGCTACAGGCTTGAATGCTACGTTGAAATAAATATCCATTCCATTAGAAATACCTCCTTGCACTCCTCCAGAATGATTGCTCGTAGTATTGATCGTATTACCATCTTTTGTAAAAGAGTCATTGTGTTCACTTCCTTTCATTTGCGTGCCTTCAAATCCACTGCCGTATTCAAATCCTTTGACTGCGTTGATCGAAAGCATCGCTTTGCCTAGTTCTGCATGTAGTTTGTCAAATACAGGTTCACCCAATCCGACAAGACAATTCTTAATCACACAAGTGATAACTCCTCCCACAGTATCGCCTTCATCTCTTGTTTTTTCGATAAGCTGAATCATTTTTTGTGCAGTGTCTTCATCAGGACATCTGATGATATTGTTGTCTATTGCAGTCAAATCAAGTTCTTGATAATGCTTGTCTATTTTGATATCTTTTACTTGAGATACATAGGCGTTGATAGCGATATTGGGAATTGTTTTCTCCAATAATTGCAATG
>JBMZDS010000248.1:0-2333 GCA_049614465.1 Chitinophagales bacterium | reverse complement strand
GTTTTTGGGCTTGGTTTGCGATGAGCTGCATTTGCTCTTTGAGCTGATCCATTTGGTTTTGTGTCTGCTCATACATCGCAGCCATCGCCTTCCCTTTTATCTTCCCCTTGTCTAGTGGCGTTATCGCAAAACCACCTATAGTGTGCGCATAAGGTAGATTGTGAGGGTTTTCTGTTATTTTGTCTTTATCTATTGGATTTTCTTGCATTATACAAATGGCATTTTAACTACTTTCGCTTTTAGTTGTTTTTTTCGGACTTGTATCCATATTTCACTTCCTGCATTCTTAAAAGAAGGCTTTACATAACCCATTCCTATTGCTTTGTCTAGGCATGGAGATTGTGTACCCGAAGTGACAACTCCTATTTCATTACCCGATTCATCTATGATTGTATAGTCTTTTCTTGGTATTCCTCTATCTAACATTTCAAAGCCAACCAATGTTCGCTCTACTCCATTTTCTTTGAGGTTTTTGTGATAATCGCTATGGACAAAATCAGTCTTAAATTTTGTAATCCATCCTAACCCTGCTTCGATAGGTGAAGTCGTATCATTGATATCATTTCCATAAAGGCAAAATCCTTTTTCGAGACGTAAAGTATCTCTTGCTGCCAATCCGCAAGGCTTTATCTCATGCTTTTCTCCTGCTTTCATCAATGCTTGCCATAATGCAGATGCACCTTTATTCCAAACGTATAACTCAAATCCACCACTTCCCGTGTAGCCAGTATTTGAAATGACAATGTCATCTATATTCGCCACTTTTCCTCCTGCAAAATGATAATATTTTATTGCACTACAATCTACATCTGTTAAAGATTGTACGACATCCATTGCTTTAGGTCCTTGCACGGCTATGAGCGATAATTTTTCGGACATATCATCTAATGTGACATCAAAGCTTTTGCTTTTTACTTGTTCATTTATCCAATTCAAGTCTTTTTCGATATTACTTGCATTGACAACAAGCGTATATTCTTCAGCATTCCATCTGTACACAATCAAATCATCGACTATTCCTCCTTCTGTATTAGGCATACAATTATATTGACATTGCATATCGACCATTTTTGAGACATTATTGGAACATATCCAATCGATAAGTGCTGTTGCATCTTTGCCAAAAACACCAAACTCACCCATATGGCTCACATCAAATAATCCTACATGATTTCTAACGGCAAGATGTTCTTCTTTGATAGAAGTGTAAGAAACAGGCATTTCGTAGCCAGCAAAAGGAACGATTTTTGCTCCTAATTCATTATGAATATCATATAAAGCCGTTTTTTTCATAGTCGAGTTTATTTTGTACAAATCTAAAAATAATACTAAACAATATCTTGGCTATATTTTGGTTTATATTTACACATCCTAAACGATAATATATTTAATGAATTTACCCCAAAAACTGAAAGCTAGCGACATTGCGCAGCGATTTGATGCTACACTTATAGGCAATCCAAACAATGAAATAGGCAGTGTCAACGAAATCCATAAAGTTACTCAAGACTCCATTACGTTTGTCGATGCCGAAAAATATTATGAAAAGGTATTGCAGTCAGATGCGCTAGTTATTTTGATAGACAATGAAGCAGAATGCCCTGATGGGAAAACGCTATTGGTCGTTGACAATCCTTTTGAAGTGTATAATACTTTGGCACTCGAAGCTCGCCCATTCATAGCAGCAAATGCTTCTATCTCTCCTACAGCAAAAATAGGAGCAGGTACGCAGATACAGCCCAATGTATTTGTAGGCAATCATGTGACGATAGGCAAGAACTGTATCATTCATCCCAATGTGACGATATATGATTATACAGAGATAGGAGACAATTGTATCATTCATGCCAATACGACTTTGGGTGGAGATGCTTTTTACTATCATGCTGATAATGGACAATATGACAAAATGCATACGATAGGAAAAACCATCATAGAAAATGATGTGGAAATAGGATCGTGTTGTACAGTAGATAGTGGCGTGTCTGGTGATACAATAATAGGTGCAGGATCTAAACTTGACAATCAAATACACATAGGGCACGGTACTGTGATAGGCAAAAACTGTCTCTTTGCTGCACAAGTAGCTATAGCAGGAAAAACAATGCTAGGCGATAGCGTTATTCTCTATGGAAAAGTGGGTGTGACAAAAGGTATCTCGCTAGGAGATAAGGTAGTTGTCCTTGCATCATCCAATGTAGGTAATGACTTAGCAGGCGGAAAAACATATTTCGGATCACCCGCTATAGAAGCACGTGAAAAATGGCGTGAAGTAGCTTGTGCAAAGCAATTGCCAAAGATTTGGAAAGATATCGTGTTGAAAGAGAGGTAAA
>JBMZDS010000247.1:0-2352 GCA_049614465.1 Chitinophagales bacterium | reverse complement strand
GTTAGTTGTTCATCTGTGGCAAATCCTCCTTCGGTCACTTCGCTTTCTATCGAAAAAGGGAGCATTTGCGCATTTATTTTATTCGTATTTATATACTCTTGTATTGTCCTGTCATCTGCACAGTAAATGAATAAATCATCTGCTGTTTGATTTTTTGTTATACTGAATTTTGAAGCAACATAGTTTTCTAGCTTATACTCATATCTATCCAAATGATCTGGCGTGATATTCATCAAAACAGCTACATTTGGTCGAAAAGTAATGCAGTCATCTAGCTGAAAACTACTCAACTCCAAGACATAATAATCTCTATCTGTAGTCGCCACTTGATAAGCAAAGCTTTGTCCTATATTTCCACCTAGTCCAACATTACACCCTTCGTTTCTTAATATTTCATAACACAAAGTTGTCGTAGTCGTCTTGCCATTGCTTCCCGTGATACCGATGATTGTCGCATCTGTATATTGAGCTGCAAATTCTATTTCAGACACTATTTTTATTTGTGCTTGTTTTAGTTTTTGTACTATCGGAGCTTTGTCAGGAATACCTGGACTTTTCATCACGATAGTTGCATTCATTATTTTTTCATCATCATGTCCGCCTTGCTCCCAGTCTATTTTATTTTCAGACAGAACAGCAACATAGTTTTCTTTTACTTCTCCAAAATCAGAAACAAAGACATCATAGCCTTTCGCTTTTGCCAAAATAGCCGTACCCACACCACTCTCACCTGCGCCTAAAATGGCGATGCGATTTGGATTGATATGTGAGCTATTTGTTTTCATATTTTTTTATTAGTTGACTAGTATTTTAGTTTATTAGATGACTAGTTTATTTATCTAATTTTTAAAGTTGCAATGGCGATGATGGCGAGTAGTATCCCTACTATCCAAAATCGAGTGACTATTTTTGACTCGTGCATTCCTTTTTTCTGATAATGATGATGCAATGGCGCCATCAAGAAAATCCTTTTTCCTTCTCCGTATTTTTTCCTTGTGTATTTGAAATATGCCACCTGTAACATCACCGACAAATTCTCTATCAAGAAAATTCCACATAAAACAGGCAGTAATAATTCTTTACGCAATATGATAGCCAGTGCTGCGATAATTCCGCCAATGGCTAAACTTCCTGTATCGCCCATAAACACACGAGCAGGAAATGAATTGTGCCACAAAAATCCAATACATGCACCAACAAATGCTGCGATAAAAATCGTCAATTCGCCTACGTGAGGGATGAATAATACATTGAGATAATTGGAAAAAATGATATTGCCAGAGATATACGCAAACACAAAAAGTGTAACTCCTACAATCGCTGATGAACCCGTTGCCAAGCCATCGATCCCATCTGTCAGATTTGCTCCATTGGATACTGCCGTAATGATAAAAATCACTGCTATTACAAAAAATACTCCTCCTATTGGTTTACAGTTTTCACTAACGAATGTGAATGGTTTCTCATAATTAAATTCATTTCCTTTTAGAAAAGGAATATTTGTAATAGGCGCATCAATTGTTGCCATATAGTGCGTATCGCCTTCCATATCTTGCATTTCAGATATCTGCTCTTGCGGAAAACGTTGTGCTTCCTCCATAGAAACTTCTTGCTTTACATAAACATCTTCATGAAAATACATGGTCAAGCCTACAATAAGTCCTAAACCAACTTGTCCAACAATCTTAAATCGACCTTTTAAGCCTTCTTTATTTTTTCGGAAAACTTTGATGTAATCATCTGCAAAACCTATAGCTCCCATCCAAATAGTAGAAACTATCATCAAAATGATATAGATATTATCTAGCTTCGCTAAAAGTAATGTCGGAATGAGAATAGAAGCCAAAATCAAAAGTCCGCCCATCGTAGGTGTTCCTTCTTTTTCTTTCTGTCCGTCTAAACCTAAGTCACGAACTGTCTCACCAACTTGTAGACTCAATAACTTTCTGATAATCGCCTTTCCAAATACCATTGAAATCACTAATGATAAAATAGCTGCTGCTGCCGCTCTGAACGATAAAAAATCGAAGAGATTCTCACCAGGAAAATCAAAGCTATTGCCCAATATGTCGAATAAGTAGTAAAGCATTTCTTATTTATTTAATCGTTTTTTAAAGTTCAAATTCTTTAAAAGCTGTTCTCAATTTTTCCTTATCATCAAAACCATGTCGCACACCATTAACTTCTTGGTATTTTTCATGACCTTTCCCTGCGACAAGTACGACATCATTACTTTCCGCCAAAGTACAAGCTGTTCGTATCGCCTCTTCTCTATTTTCTATTACTAATACTTTTTTTCTATCAATAACCTCAACTCCTTTGCGCATGTCTTCCAAAATTTCACTAGGAACT
>JBMZDS010000246.1:0-2374 GCA_049614465.1 Chitinophagales bacterium | reverse complement strand
AAAATCCAAAAATGAAAAAGTTTCGTAGATAAATGAGAAGAACATATTAAAACACCCTACACATGAAAAACATTATCACCCTAATCGTTTTCACATTACTCAATATCTCATTGCATAGCCAGGCTATAACTGGAAAGGTATTGGATGAAAAAAATCAACCTATAGAATATGCTAATATTTTCAATGGTAAGAAAGAGACTCATGCGCATAGCAATGAAAATGGATTTTTCATTATTCAAAATACTAGCATCAATGACACATTACAAATCTCTTGTCTTGGCTACACAACTAAATCCATAAATATTTTACAGAAAGATAGTATTCTAGAAATCAGAATGGTTTCTAAAACAGTTTCTTTAAATGAGGTAGTGGTATCCTCAAGAATGAATGCACTCAATGTATTGACAGATATTGACAATCAGATAAATCCCGTTAACTCTTCGCAAGATGTATTGAGACAAGTACCTGGGTTATTTATAGGACAACACGCAGGTGGTGGAAAAGCTGAACAAATCTTCTTGAGAGGATTTGATATAGATCATGGGACTGATTTAAGTATTAGTGTCGATGATAGACCTGTCAATATGGTTTCGCATGCACATGGACAAGGGTATTCAGATTTGCATTTTGTTATTCCAGAGACCATTGATAAAATTGATTTTGGTAAAGGAAGTTATTATGCAGATAAGGGCAATTTTAATACTGCTGGATATGTGAATTTTAAAACAAAAGAAAGATTAGACAATAGTTTGGTAAAAGTAGAAATCGGACAATTCAACTCAAAAAGAATAGCAGGACTTTTTTCATTAGCTAATAAAAGAAATCACTCTGCATATATAGCATCTGAGTATATTGGATTTGATGGCCCATATGATAGCCCGCAAAATTTTTATCGAATCAATCTATTCGGAAAATACACTTCAAATATTACTGAAAGCGATAAAATATCAGTAACCACTTCTCATTTCACGAGTCAGTGGGATGCTTCAGGGCAAATACCACAACGAGCTGTTGACAATAATTCAATCTCACGATTTGGATCAATAGATGATACCGAAGGTGGAAAAACGAGTCGGACAAATCTATGGTTTGATTACACAAAGTACATTGATGAAAAATCAACTATCACAACCAACCTCTCATACAGTCACTATGACTTTGAGTTGTATAGCAATTTTACATTTTTCTTAGAAGATAGCATTAATGGAGATCAAATAAAACAAAAAGAAAATAGAAATATACTAGGACTGCAGACAGAATATAATCGTATTATTGTTAAAGATAGGTTCAATGGTGCATTTCAATTTGGGGCTAACATCAGAAATGACATGAACAAAGATGTAGAACTCTCACACACAAAGAATAGAGACGAAACACTAGAACAAATACAGTATGGTGATATTCTTGAAACAAATATTGGTGCATATACAAAACTAACATACAATATAGGAAAATGGAGTTTTATTCCTGCTGTAAGATTAGATTTCTTTGATTTTCAGTACACCGATAAAATACCTGAAGAATATACGGTAAAATCGAACACAAAAACAATTGTCAGCCCAAAGATGAATGTTCTTTACAATCCAATTCAAAATCTACAATTGTACCTGAAATTAGGAAAAGGATTTCACTCCAATGATACAAGAGTAGTACTCAATCAATCTGGGAAAAAAATATTACCTGCGACTTATAGTGGAGATTTAGGTTTTTTATGGAAACCTTCTCCTAAAGTAGTACTGAATGCAGCCTATTGGTATCTTCACTCTGAGCAAGAATTTGTATATGTAGGAGATGCTGGAATTGTAGAACCTAGCGGCAAAAGCAGGCGACAAGGTATTGATTTGAGCCTAATGTATCAACCGCTTGATTGGTTATACACGAACATAGACGCCAACTACACACATGCACGTTCTATTGAAGAAGAAAAAGGAGAAGACTTTATCCCTCTTGCACCAGATTTAACATTAGTATCTAGCATTAATGTAGTTCATCCTACTGGATTTTATGCAAGTACTAATCTTAAGTTTTTGAAAAATAGACCTGCCAATGAAGATAATTCTATCATAGCAAAAGGATATACCGTTGTAGATCTAAACATGGGATATGAATGGAAGAAAAAATTAAATTTTGGCATTCATATCCAAAATTTATTCAACACAGAATGGAATGAAACACAATTTGCGACAGAATCAAGATTGGAAGAAGAAGCTGCTGGCGTAGAGGAAATTCATTTTACTCCCGGCACTCCTTTTTTCTTGAAAGGAATAATTTCATACAAGTTTTAAGAAGCAATTATAGTATCTCATCTATGAGTTTTGCCAAATCTCTGTCCTTTTTTGTGATCGTATTGCCTGCATCATGGGTAGTAAGACGA
>JBMZDS010000245.1:0-2387 GCA_049614465.1 Chitinophagales bacterium | reverse complement strand
AATAAGAGCCTACAACTTAGTCGCTTTGAAACTTGACCTTTGTATAGCATCCTTATGTTTTGCATAAAGAAATCCCATACCTACCAGCCCTCCTAAAATCATCACTATAGAAATAATCTGCGCTTGTGTAAAATTGAAAAATGCAGGGTAAGTATCAGTAACTCTCAAGTATTCGATAGGAAAACGCTCTAACCCTGCAAGAACAAAGAAGAAAGCAAAGATAAATCCTGGTGCAGCTGTAAATTTCTTACGAACAGCCCACAACACAAAAAACAAAACGACAAGCATTACAAATTCGTAAATAGAAGTAGGCCATACTCCTGTAGCCAATTCGTGACAATACAAACCTTCACATTCTGCTATGCGTGCACAAGCACTACTCTCTACCGTAGCTACATTTTTGCTCACATATGTCGTACAGGCATCGAGAACGTTGTGTGCGTAGTTATTCGACCAAAAATAATCAGGAATCCAACTCGGAGCTTCTGATAAATTTGCTTTTCCCCAGTCGCCATCTCCAGAAAAATGACAACCTAATCGCCCTACTCCATTGGCTAAAATAAATCCAGGTGCTAAACTATCGAACAACTGAAAAGGCTTTATTTTCCTCCATTTAGAATAAATAAAAATACCAATAATACCAAAAAACAATCCTCCAAAAATGGTCAATCCACTTATAAAATTCATAGGATCGCTAAATAATTCGACAAATGTCATAGTCGAATTCGGTTGAATTATCTCAAAAATACTTGACCCCATAATTCCAAATATCGCTGCAACTATCACCAACTCTCCTATCGACTCTTCTGGTCCTACTGTGATTTGTTTGCTTACTGGCGGAGTTAATTCTTTCTTCTTGATAGAATAGTACGTATAACCTGCGGCTAACAAACCAGTCAATATACCTACACCCCAAAATCCTTGCAATGACAGAATATAAGCTACAGAATCTTGTCCTTGTCGTAAAAGATCTACATCGAATATTACAGCCCCTAGCAATTTGAATCCAAATAAAAACCAAACGATAAATGGAGAAATTAAATCTGTCCATTTTACTTTTACCCCTTCAATAACAGTGGCTTTTTTACTTGGCAACAACCCTAATTCGCCCCTTCTTTTCAATTCTATATTTGCGGCAATAGCAGCAACGAAAAAACCCATTGCCACAAAAAAACCATACGTATTAATAGGGTATCTAGCGATTTCTGTACCTAGAATATCATTGATGAAATCAGGAATCGTAGCATAAGCTCTGAGGAATAAGTACATAGTTCTATTTTAGGCGGTTACAGATTGATTGATTGTTCCTTTGGCATATCCAAAAGCAGTGATTTCGTCTATTCTGACAGTTTGTAATGTATTGACAAGGCTTTCATTGTATGGAACAGCTATTTTGATATAATTGTCCGTAAATCCATACATCTGTCCTTCATCATTTTCAGCTTCAAAGAGGACAGTTCTCGTATCGCCTAAGTATTGGTCATAAAAAGCTCGTTTTTTCTTTTGCGAAAGACTGCGGAGCATTTTACTACGCTCTCTTCTGATATTAAGAGGAACGATTGGTTCTATTTTTAAGGCTTTTGTATTAGCACGCTCACTATAAGTAAATACATGCAAATAGGAAACATCCAATTCTTTCAAAAACTCCATTGTTTTCAAAAACTCTTCTTCCGTTTCACCCGGAAATCCTACGATAACATCCACTCCAATACAACAGTGTGGCATAAGTTCTTTTATCGTAGACACTCTATCTCTATACAAATCCGTCAAATATTTTCTACGCATAAGTTTGAGTAAATTATCTGAACCTGACTGTAGCGGAATATGAAAATGAGGAGTAAAGTTCTCCGATTGACTTACAAATTTGATGATATCATTATTGAGCAAATTAGGCTCAATAGATGATATACGCCAACGGTCTATTTCTTCTATTTTATCCAACTCTTGCACTAGTCCATAAAAATCTTCTTTCGTACGACTTTTACCATCTGGTGTTTTTCCAAAATCTCCGATATTAACTCCTGTCAACACGACTTCTTTTACGCCTGTTTGTGCCACTTTTTTAGCTAAAGTGATTGTTTTCGATATACTATTGCTACGGCTTTTCCCCCTAGCAAGCGGTATCGTACAAAAAGAACAGAAATAATCACAGCCATCTTGCACTTTTAGGAATGTACGTGTACGTTCGCCATGCGAATAGGCTTCACTATAAAAATCGACTTGCTTGATTTCAGAAGCCAATACAACGGCTTCTTCATTTTCCTCTTCGAGTTTTTCGAGATGATTGTGCAGGTTAAATTTTTCATTGGCACCGAGCACCATATCTACACCTGTTATCTCTGCTATTTGTTGTGGTTTTAGCTGCGCGTAGCAACCTATCATCACTA
>JBMZDS010000244.1:0-2390 GCA_049614465.1 Chitinophagales bacterium | reverse complement strand
TGTAGAAAATGTAATAAAGAATAAAGCCAATACTGATAGTATGCTTACTCTGGTTTTCGGTAAATAGGACTTTCGCCAACTAAATGTCATAGAATTGTCATTTAAAATCACAGGCAAAAGTAATCACTATTTAGCTGAATAAATAGCCTTGATTGTAAAATTGTACACATTTTCACCTATTTAGATAGTGTATAAATAAAGTGCTTAACAAAATTTAATTGCTAAAGTCAGAATATATCAGTATTTGAATACGTTTAAGCTATATGAAATGAACTATACTCCACCCAAAATAATGTTATGAAAAAGTTAGTAATCCTATTTATCGTCTCATTACAATTGACAGTTCTTTTCGCTAATCAATACACCTTAATTAGTGATGAAGATTTTTTCACTCTACCTGAGGTCAATCAAGTTATTCATCCTGACTATGTGGACGCATCTATCATCGAAGCTGGTGTTTTTCACAACACCAATCAATATCGTGCATCAAAAGGACTTAATCCGCTGACATACAACTACAATCTACAACTTTCTGCGACTATACACTCTACACAAATGTATCAGCACGATTTTTTCAATCACACTAATAAATACAATAGTAATTACAAAGATTTGGATGACCGAGCAGATGCTGCTTCGTATACCGACTATAGCGAACTTGCTGAAAATATTTACTATGGATATATTGATCTAAATGACGCAATGACCTATGCAGAAATCATCGAAATTGTGACACAAGATTTTATGGCTTCTAAAGGGCATAATGAAACCTTACTCACACCTTCATTAGAAGAATTTGGTTGTGGTGTAGTCTTCGAAAATAAAATTAAAGATGGCTACTGGCAGTTTTATTTGACGGAGAGTTTTGGAACGCAGTTTTGAAGTATCAAATCCGAATTCTTATGAGTTCGGATTTTTTCCTATTCATTTATTTGCCTACATATCAAAAGAAAGTTTAAAAATAGAAATTGAAAAGGCAATCTACGGTTTAACTAAAATGGTGAGTACTTCTTGTTGGAACAAGTTATCCAAAAATCATCTATTCATTTGATAAGAAATACAAACTATTGATAGCAAATTATTTGAAGAAATAAGATTAAAAAGAATCTCAGAAAACAAGCATAAAATTCCTACACCGTTAGATGATATCATGAATCAACTAAAATCTATCTATACAAACATTTATGACATCAATCTAAATGTTTATCATGTAAAGAAGAAAAACACTATTATTGTCATAAGATACTTCCCAAAGTCATCTCTTGATAAAAAGCATTTTGAACTTGTTAAAGACAAATCTCCTATGGTGCATAGTAAATTATCTATTCCACTTTATAGAGAATACAATGAAGCTAAATTTGACGTAAATTGATCACTAGGTGGTCTAAGACATATTTGAATATGAGTTGGTGGAAAATAAAATGAGAAATAAAGTTCATCCTGCTCTGTGAGCAGAATACTAAACAAAAAAAATCGCTACCCAAAAATGGATAGCGATTCTATATTTTACTGAAAAGTAAGAGAGATTACTCTGCTGCTTTTTCTTCTGTAGCATTATCAGTAGATTCGTCAGTTTTTGGCGCTTCTACCTTTGTTTCTTCTACAACAGGAGTATCTTCAGTTTTCTTCTTTCCTCCTCTACGGCTACGTTTCTTCTTGGCAGTAGCAGCTTCTTTAGCTTGTGTATAGACTTCATTGAAATCTACAAACTCTACCATTGCCATATCAGCGGCATCACCTGCTCTAAATCCAGTCTTGATGATACGTAAGTATCCGCCAGGTCTGTCTCCAATCTTTGTAGCAATCACGTCAAACAATTCTGTTACAGCTAATTTGTTTTTCAAATAGCTAAATACAGTACGTCTGTTGTGTGTAGTATTCGTTTTTCCTTTCGTTACTAATGGCTCGATATACATTCTCAAAGCCTTTGCTTTAGCAACTGTAGTAAAAATACGCTTGTGCTCTATCAATGAGCAAGCCATATTGGCAAGCATTGCTTTTCTATGAGCAGTTTTTCTTCCTAAGTGGTTAAATTTCTTTGCGTGTCTCATGATTTATCTTCTCCTATTATTTTAGTCGTCAAGTCCGTATTTAGATACGTCCATTCCAAACGACAATCCTTTTTCTGTCAATAATGCTTCTATCTCTACCAATGATTTTTTACCGAAATTTCTAAATTTCAATAGATCATTTGTATTGAAGCTCACCAATTCTTCTAAACTGTTGATTTTTGCAGCTTTCAAGCAGTTGTATGCTCTTACTGAAAGATCCATGTCTTCTAGACTTGTCTTCAACAATTTACGCATTTGCAATACATGCTCATCTACGATATCATCTTGTCTGCTTTCTTCTGTATCAAAAGTGATATTCTCATCAGAAATCAACATCAA
>JBMZDS010000243.1:0-2410 GCA_049614465.1 Chitinophagales bacterium | reverse complement strand
TCGTTTGACAATCCATTGATGCCGATACAGATATTTCTTATCTATGTAGTTGTACAATGGTGGGTGCGCTATGATAGTGATGGTACAGGATATATTGCCCAGCGAATCAATACTGCTGCTTCACCAAAAGATGCACAGAAAGGAAGTTTGTTGTTCTCTGTAGCTTTTATTGCTTTGCGTACATGGCCTTGGATATTGGTCGCATTAGTTTCTTTAGTTCTTTTCCCATTGGCAGATGCTGATATGCTCTATGGAGTGGAAGGAGCGATAGTAGGTGCTGATAGAGAAATGGCTTATCCATTGTTAATGAAGTTAGTATTGCCAGTTGGATTATTGGGCTTGACTTTTACAAGTTTGATGGCAGCATTTATGAGTACAGTTGATACGCATTTCAATTGGGGCGCAAGTTATTTATCCAATGATATTTACAGGCGATTTATTAATCCAAAAGCAACCGAAAAACAATTGGTCGGGTTTAGCCGATGGATGGTTGCTTTTATAGCGGTATTAGCTGTGATATTTGCCAGTCAAATGGATAGTATAGGCGGTGCATGGAAATTTTTCATCAATGCAGCGAGCGGTATGGGAATTGCACAATTGATGCGTTGGTTGTGGTGGCGAGCAAATGCTTGGACAGAAATATCTGCAATGATTACAGCCCTGATAACTACATTTATTGTGACAATTATCGCTGAAAATATGATAGCGAAATATCCTTATTTAGAAAATCATTATGATACTTATGCTTTAGTATTTATTGCCTTATTGTCTATTATTGTAGCAATTGTTTTTACTTTTCTTACACCAAAGGTAGGAGAGAAGACAATTAAGAATTTTATCGAAACATGCCAGCCTGTTGGTATTTGGAAAGGAGAAGGACTTCGTCAAAATGCCTTGAAAGGATTTGGAAAATCACTTATTATGTGGGTGCTTGGTATGACTGTTAGTTTTGCCGGTTTATTCTCTATTGGTTACTTCTTGATGTTAAAACCTATCATCGGTATATTGGCTTTAGTACTCTGTGTCGGAAGTTTTATTGTATTGATAAAAATGATGGAGAAGGAGTAGTTTGAACCCTCATGACGAAGTTCTATTGTATAATTCGGGTTAAATTACTATTTGTAGGATTCCTTTTACAAGAACTACATCTCTTGCAACACATTAGAAGTATAGGTATGTACTCCTTGTTTAGGGGTGTTTGATAAGATGACCATCGCTTTAGCTACTTGTTTTGCTTCTATGGCTCTATATTTTTTCAGTCCACAGAGCATCAAGCCATTAAAAATGGGCATTATGATTTGGGCTATTCTTTCACCAAATCGTTTTTCATTGCGATTACCAAGTAGGAGAGACGGTTGCAAAATATGTAGTGTCTCAAAATTTAGTGCTTTTAATGCGTCTTCGGCTTCTCCTTTTACTTTATTGTAGAAAATACTAGAGTTTTTATTGGCGTCCATTGCAGTCACTATCAAATATTGTTGACATCCATTGTTTTTGGCATGTTTTGCTATCTCGACAGGATATTCATAATCTACTTTTTTAAATGCTGCTTTAGACCCTGCTGTTTTTATAGTGGTCCCAAGACAGCAAAAAACGACATCTGCTTTTATCTGCTCTTTGTATTTATCGAGTTGATTAAAATCAGTAATCACTTCATTGAGTTTTTCATGTTCCAAATTCAGGGATTTTCTGACAAGGGTAGTTATTTTACTATAATTTGAGTCTAGAAGAAGTTTTTGCAAAACAAAATTGCCGACAAGTCCTGTAGAGCCTATGATAAGTGCGGTTTTCATAATTTCAAATATACAATTATTGCTCTAGTTTTAAAAATCAAGATTTAATTGTTGTATTGTATTGCTCGAATTTTCCTTATCAAGTGATTTTTCTTCAAAATTAGAAATACTTACGCCTAATAATCGAACTGGTTTTTCGATAGGAGAAAGTGCTAATAATTCTTTTGCTATTTCGATGATTTTCGTGAGCGAGTTCGTTCTATTTTCAAGTGTTTTGCTTCTTGTTTTTTGTTCAAAGTCATTGTATTTTATTTTGACGGTGATTGTTCTTCCTTTTGCATTTTTCTTTTTGAGCGGAGTTTCTATTTTTTGTGCGATTTGTTTGATTTTCATATTGAGCAATCCTAGCGAAGTGATATCATCGCTAAAAGTTCGTTCTACGCCTATAGATTTTCGGATACGATTAGGTTTTACTGGTCTATAATCTTCCAATCGAGCCATATTGAAGAAATGCTTGCCTGATTTCCCAAATTTTGCTACCAATTCTTTTTCGTTCCATTGTAATAAGTCAGCACCGTTTTTAATGTTGTTTTTGTGCATTTTTTCAGCCGTTTTCTTTCCTACACCAAAGAATTTTTCAATTGGCAATCGTGCTACAAAATTGGGTGCTTTTTTTT
>JBMZDS010000242.1:0-2422 GCA_049614465.1 Chitinophagales bacterium | reverse complement strand
TATTAATATTCCAGTTGTACGTTACAAGCATAACGATATGGAAGATTTGGAGCGAAGATTATCAAAAATTCCATTAGAAGCAGCGAAGTTGATTGCTACTGATGGCGTTTTTAGTACATTTGGTTCTATTGTTCAACTTGATAAATTGACTGCTCTTGCCAAAAAATATAATGCAAATGTAGCCGTAGATGATGCGCACGCATTTGGTGTGATAGGAGAAGGAGGAAAAGGAACTGCTCATCATTTTGGAGTACAAGATGATGTAGATTTAGTACTTTGTACGTTTAGTAAAACATTGGCTTCTATCGGTGGATTTGTAGTAGGAGATGAGCGTACTATCAATTATTTGAAACATAAATCACCAGCTTTGATTTTTAGTGCTTCGCCACCACCTGCATCAGTTGCTTCGGCTATTGCAGCACTTGAAGTTTTGCAAGACAATCCAGAATTGCCATTGAAATTACAATTTAATGCACAATATATTCGTGATGGACTACGTAGTTTAGGCTATCAAGTCATCGATGGTGAGACGGGAATCGTTCCTATTATTATAGGCGATGATGAAAAAACATTTACCATCTGGCGTATGTTGTACGATGAAGGCGTATTTGTCAATGCGTTTATTTCTCCAGCCACTCCTCCAGGTATGCAAATGCTCCGTACAAGCTATATGGCAAGTCACAACCAAGATCATTTAGATCAAATCTTAGATGCTTTTAGCGGAGTAGGGAAGAAATTAGGATTGATATAATCTTAATCTGCTTTGACTACTTTTATGATTCAACCACCAAACCAATGCTATGAAAAAGAGACTATACCATTATTTTTTTGAAGATAATACGAAACAGAATGTATCTGATAAATTAGAAATTGCTGATTTAGGTACGCTCTTTCATAAAGATGTCGAGATAGATTGTTACGATCGATTTAATGGTGAACTCGAAATGTATGCTTTGCCTATAAAATACTTGCATCACGTAGACAAGATGTTAGTGATGCATAATCTAACACCTGATATTGACAATTTTTTTCAGCAAGTAAAAGAAGTTGTTGCCGTAGCAGAAAAACATCAAGATGAAAAAGGAAAAGAAGGAAAAATGAATTTTCAGGCTTATTTTCATGATGTTCCAGCGTCTATAGAGTCAATCAACGATAAAGCGGTTGTGGTTTTTGCGTTAGCACCATCAACAACAGAAAAAGATGCAGCAGGAAGAAGATTGTATAAATTGGCAGGTTATGTACATGCCAATGAGTTTGATTTTGCCCCTACGATGGATAGTGAAGAACGTTTGCCCGGCTATTATTACAATATGTTGCGTATTTCTGAGGAAGAAGTCAATGGACAGCAAGTATATAGACGTTCAGGAGTGTTTTCTACTATGTTTGGTATTTTATTGAATCTCGTTATTCAAAATGATATCCACTTTGTCTATGCTACTATGGGAAAAGCCAATGCGAAAATTAATAAAGCCTTAAAGAAATTAGCAGAAAACTATGACAAGAAATGGGACATTCTGCCTACGATTTCAAATTCAAAAATCACCTTGTTGCACGGTAGAACGAGATATAAAAAACAATTAATCGACATTACAGACAATGATGAGCAATTGGAAGTTTTATACAACAAAAGTCAAGCGATAAGAGGGAAATACATGTTTAATCAATATCCTGATTTTAAAGATTTCTTGCATAGCTACAAGCGAATAGTAGGATATTCAAAAACGACTAAGGCGTTTATGCGTACAGATGCCAATGGCAATATGACGGCTGCTTGTATTGCTGTCAATTGGGGAGATTATTTCTCATTTTTGTTGGATAATCCTAAAGGAATTTTTGTTTTAGTAGATAAGTTAAAGTTGACTGATCAGTTATTGTATGCATGGCTTACAGTAGGTGAGCCTAGCGAAGTCGATAAATTGTACAAAGGTTTGTCACAATATTATAAAGATAATGTAGGGATCAAAATGTTTATTTTGAATTCTTATGAAGGAGATGTGTACAAAGAAGTAAAATCAAGCTTTGTAGATGATCCTATGAATTATTTTGTGATTTACGACAGACCAGAGCAGTATGAACAGTTTAAAGAATATTCTAAAGATGCCGATGGGAATATCCGGATATTCATAGATACGCCTATGTTGTAAAGATTATTTTTTTTGTGAGTTAGTGTTTATATCTTTGCAAGATATCACTCTGTTAAAAAAAACAAAGCGAGCAAACTTGTATTTGCCCGCTATTGTATTTGTTTAGTAATATAGGCTTTTATAAATTACCAATCGTCATCACTAGAATTTTCTCCAGATAATGATTTTTCAGACGTTGATCATATTGTTATAGGTTCAGGTATTGGCGGGCTTACGGCTGCTACTTGGTTGGCCAAATGCGGCCTAAAAGTAGTGGTGCTTGAGCGTCATTATGTTCC
>JBMZDS010000241.1:0-2466 GCA_049614465.1 Chitinophagales bacterium | reverse complement strand
TTTGATTGTTTTTTTGATAATAAGAAAGCAGTTTCTCGGGCAATCCTTGTTGCGCTATTTTTCCAGAAGATAACTCTATTACTTGGCTTGAATTGTTCATTATCTCTTGGAAACTGTGCGATATAAGTAAAATTGTTCTATTTTGACTTAGGCTATTAGCATTAAGATATTCCATTGTTTTATTCCTAAATGCAGCATCTCCTACACTCATCACTTCATCTAATAGCATGATATCGGATTTTAGGTGAATCATGATTGAAAATGCAAGTCGCAAAAACATACCACTACTGTAATGTTTGACAGAAGTCTCAATAAACTCTTCTACACCACTAAACTCAACTATGTCATGAAATACACTATCGATTTCTTTAGTTGTCATGCCCAGAAGTTCCCCTCTCAGATAGACATTTTCTCTACCACTTAAATCTGGATGAAAGCCCGTTCCTACATCCAAAATAGAAGCAACAGTTCCATTGATTTCTACTTGACCTTCAGTTGGTTTAGTGACACCGCTGAGTATTTTTAATAGAGTCGATTTTCCGCTACCATTTGTTCCTATTATACCAAGCACTTCTCCTTTTTTCACTTCAAAAGATACGTTTTTCAATGCGTAGAATTCTTCTGAATTGCCTGTAGCAGTTTTCTTAAAATACTTTTTAGAAATATTTTTTACACGTATTGCTATGTCGTTGTTTGTATTCATGCGGCTATAAAACGTCAATCATTTTGTCTTCTACTTTTTTGAAAAAGAAAAAACCTATAAGAAAAATAAGAAACGCAACTCCAATCCCTAAAAAGGCATATATGCTGATAGGTTCGTCAAACAAACACCATCTAAACAATTGTATTAAAGTTGCCATTGGGTTGATGTAAAGTAAGTTTTTGTATTGTTCGGGTATTACTGTTACTGGATAGAATACCGGTGTCACCCAAATACCAAAATTGACCAGAAAAGGAATGATATGATTCAAATCTCTATTTTTGGCTGTTGCCGCACCAAGTATAAGAGCTAACCCTAAAGAAAAAATGATTAAAATGCCGAAAATAGGCAGTGTTAACATCAATTTCCAAGAAAAAACATTGACTTGAAATACAATCAAAAGTCCAATGAAAAATAGCAGAATAGCTGCAAATTCTACAAGGGCAACTAATACTTTTGAGAGAGGCAAAATTAGTTTAGGGAAATAGAGTTTTTGTACTAAATCTTGGTTTTGTTGTACTGCGGTACTTCCTTGGGCAAAAATATAATTGAACAATCCCCAAAGCAATATCCCACTCAATACGAAAAGAACATATGGATATTCTGTTTCAAACTTCAACAGTACAGAAAAGAACAACGTATAAATCACCACAGCAGTGAGTGGTTGTACAATAGTCCAGGCGAGTCCCAGTATGGTTTGCGCATATTTTGCCTTCAAGTCTCTTCTTGCTAGTGTCAATATCAACGATTTATTTACCCATATTTTTTCCAAATATTGAAGTAATGTATCAGGCTTTGATGATATGATAGTTCTAGCCATTAAAAAAGGATTTAATGCTCGTACAGATATATTTTATATCATCATGACTGAGGTGTGTGTGAAATGGTAGACGCAATAGTTGGTCAGCTATTTCTTGAGTATTGTTATTACCTACGTATGAGTAGCGGTCTTTGCAGAATTTCGCATTGTGTAAAGGGATATAGTGGAATAAAGATTCTATTCCATTTGATTTTAAATGTTTTGAGAGATTGTCTCGCTCATTTTTATCACTACAAATTACATAGTATTCATGAAAATTGCTTGCTATTTTACTTTCCTCTATCTTTTTTACTGTAGAGTAGTCATTTAACTGTTCATGATACCATTGACTTATCGTTTTCAATTTAGACAATATAGTTTCTTCCTCTTTTAATTGTGCACTCAACACAGCAGCGTTGGTTTCTGCCATCTGAAATTTAGAACCTATATCTACCCATTCATAATAAGGCACATTGCCTTCCATAAACTCCTCTCGATTTGTGCCGATATGATAGATTTTTTTTGCTCTGGCTACATAGTCAGAATTGTTGATGATGAGTAATCCTCCTTGTGTAGATGAGATATGCTTTGTCACATCAAAACTTATCATTCCAAAATCTCCTTGTGTGCCTAGATGGTTTTTTCCATAGCATAAAGCAGCGTCTTCTATAAGGATAAGATTGTGCTTTTGGCTGATTTTTTTCAATTCTTCTATTTGGCAAGAGTGTCCTGCATAGTGCATACAAATAATCGCCTTAGTCTTTGGTGTGATTGCTTTTTCTACAAGGAAAGGATCAACACCCAAAGTATCTTTTTCTATGTCTACAAAGACAAGTTTTGCTCCTTGCCTAGCAAATGCATTGGCCGTAGATACAAAAGTAAAAGAAGGAAGAATGATTTCATCTTCAGGTGTCAAATTAAGCATAAGTGCTATCATTTCTAATGCTCCTGTACCTGAATGGGTCAA
>JBMZDS010000240.1:0-2472 GCA_049614465.1 Chitinophagales bacterium | reverse complement strand
TTGTGTTAAAAAATCGACTGCGAAGATACAAAAATGCTTTTTCTTTTTAAAGCGATACAAAATTCATATTTATTCTAAATAATTCTTTCATTTTAGATTAATTTTGGAGCAGTGAATATTCAAGAAAACATAAAACTTGCTATACGAGCACTTAAGGGCAATATGCTCCGCTCGATATTGACATTATTGATGATAGTGGTTGGTATTGCAGCTTTGATTGGAATATTGACTTCTATCGAAGCCATAAAAATTAATATGACACAAAACTTTGTGTCATTAGGAGCTGGTGCATTTACGATACAGAAAGATGATGGATTGATAAGAGGTGGAAGACAAGACGATACTAAAAAGATAAAAATTGAAGAAGCTGAAGCCTTTAAAGAGCGATTTGCATTTCCTTCTACAGTGTCTATATACACCAATGCACTGCGTGATGCAACTGTCAAAAGCAATTTTGCAGAATCAAATCCAAACATTACGATAGAAGCTGCTGACGAAAATTATATAAAAGTAAGTGGTAAAGAAATCTTAATGGGGAGAGGATTTTCGATTACCGAAATACAAAATGGAAGCAATGTCGCTATTGTTGGTTATGATTTGGCAGCACAACTTTTCGAATCACAAGATTCTGTCTTAGGTGCTATGATAGCTATCGATGCTAAAAAATATAAAATCATAGGATTGTTGGCTTCAAAAGGAGCAACTGCTGGCAAAAATGATAGTTATGCAATTTTGCCTTATAAAAATGCACAACGAGAATTTGATTTATCAGACAAAAATTTTGACATTATTGTAGAAGTCAATGATACTGAAAAAATGGATTGGGCAGCAGAGGAAGCAACAGGACTTTTTCGTAGTATCAGAATGTTGGGCGCTGTCGAAGAAGACAATTTTTTTATCGTAAAAAGTGATAAACTAGCCGAAACATTGATGAATCAAATGCAATTTGTAAGTATAGCAACAATGCTTATCGGTGCACTTACACTGATAGGTGCAGGAGTCGGACTGATGAATATTATGCTCGTCTCTGTCAATGAACGCACTCGTGAAATAGGCATCAGTAAATCCATAGGCGCAACGAGTCGTATGATTTTCCTTCAATTTTTGATAGAAGCCATTGTAATTTGTCTATTGGGTGGTATCTTAGGAATTATAATAGGCGTTGCTATTGGCAATTTGCTCGGTATGTTTATGGGTGTAGGTTTTATCTTTCCTTTATTATGGGTTATCGTAGGATTAGTCTTTTGTACTTTGATTGGACTAGTAGCAGGTTCGTATCCTGCCAGTAGAGCTAGTGCACTCAATCCTGTGGAAGCATTGCGCTATGAAGGATAAATTACATCATAACTAGTATTAAGTTCAATTTTTTATGGAAAATTCAACTAATTGGCGAGAAAAACTAGCGCATTCTCTTTTTGAAAAAGTAAAAGACATAGATAGTATTGCTGCATTTTTTATAGGTGGTTCTGTTGCTTTAGATGTTGTCGATGATTTTTCAGATTTGGAATTGTGCATTGTATGGAATGAAAATTCTACCGATAAGCACGTTACTATGATTCGTCAAATTTGGGATATCAAAAGCATTCATCTCAAAAAAACAACACTCGACAATAACACAATACAAATAGAAGATAGTGTCCGTTTACAAGATTTCCCAATAGACATTTTTCATACATCTATTCAATACATTGAAACTATTTTCCGAAAAGTATTCGTAGAATTTGATACGAATTTTCAGCATTCCAATTTTCTTTTTGTCATTCAACATGCAAAAGTCTTAAAAGGAGATTTACTGCTTCAAAAATGGAAAAATCAATTAACTGTTTATCCTCAACAATTAGCAATAAAATCTATAGAAAAAAGAATCGAACCTTTCTTTGGCGCAGATGGGATGCTAATGGCAAAACGCAAGAATTGGATATTGTTTTACAATCTAATGACAGCATATCAAAAATTAATTTTCTTAGCATTATTATCCGTCAATGAAATGTACTTTCCAACCTACAAAAGAATCATTTATTCGCTTACTAAAATGGAACTAAAACCAAGAGGAATTATAGAATTTTATGAAGAATTTCAGCAGATGAAACCTGAAGAAGCATGGCAAGAATTAACCAGAATAAAACAAGAAACCATAGTAATTATTAATCAAAAACATCCTGAAATCAAGACAAAGCATTTGCTTGAAAAAGAAAAATTTAATAGAAAACAATTTACTAATAATATATTTGAGTCTAACACATAAAAGATGACACAAGAAGAAACAATATACCCTAGCAAACCAACTATTGAAGAAGCTGAAAGTTCTACCTCAAAAAAACTTATCAATTTTGCATTATTCTTTGGTGCATTTTACTACATTTTCGATGGAGATTTGAAATTTATTGGTCTTATTATTTTTGTATTGCTGATTCATGAAGCTGGACATTTCATCGCAATGAAAATATTCAATTATAATGATGTAAAAATGTT
>JBMZDS010000239.1:0-2472 GCA_049614465.1 Chitinophagales bacterium | reverse complement strand
AGGTTTTGAAAAAGAGAATGTAAATTTCCCTTCTGAAAAACCTGATATTTCAATGATGAAAACGTATCATCTGACAAGAGATTTTCCATCACAAAGTGGAACGTCTATGCTTGGTGTTCATTTGCGATTTGGTACTATTTCAATAAGACAACTTGCGCAAAAAGCCAAAAAGCATAACGAAACTTTTTTGAATGAATTGATATGGAGAGATTTCTATATGATGATATTATGGCACTTTCCTCATGCAGCAAAGTCAGCTTTTAGACCTAAGTACGATTTTATTCAATGGGAAAATAATGAGGCACATTTTGAAAAATGGTGTCAAGGGATGACAGGTTATCCTATGGTCGATGCTGGTATGCGTCAACTCAATGCTACGGGATATATGCACAATCGAGTGCGCATGGTTGTTGCCAGTTTTTTATGTAAGCATTTGTTGATAGATTGGCGATGGGGAGAGACTTATTTTGCTGAAAAATTGCTTGATTTTGATTTATCTGCGAATAATGGAGGTTGGCAATGGGCCGCAGGTTCTGGTTGTGATGCTGCACCTTATTTTAGGATATTTAATCCTACTTCTCAGCTTCAAAAATTTGATAAGGACAAAAAATATATCCGAAAATGGATTGAAGAGTTTGATGATCCGTTTTCATATCCTCAGCCTATTGTAGAACATAAAATGGCTAGAGAAAGAGCATTGGAAAGATATAAAAGTGGATTAGCTGCTTTTTCTTAGTCTATCAAATTATTTTCTTCAAGATAATTTTTAGAAGCATCTTGTTCTGCAGCTTTTTTATTCCGTCCTATTCCTTTAGCCACATTCTCATCATTGATATACACTGCAACTTCAAATAAGGGCTCATTTTTTCGTTTAGACTCTCGTACAACTTCAAATCTTATTGGCATTGCATTTTTTTGAACATAATCATACAGTACACTTTTAAAATCTACGATAGCCTTATCTAATGTTGCCCAATTGATATGTTTCTTGAGTAGTTGTTTTTTAATGAAATAAGCTGCCAAATCATACCCTCCATCCAGATAAATAGCACCAATCAATGCTTCGAGCGTATTGCCGAGCATATTGTTGCTTTTGTGATGAGGGTTGGATGTTCTATAATCTAGAAATTCTAATAAGTTAAGCTTTTTAGCGATATTATTCAAACTATCTCGACTCACTATTTTTGAACGTATTTTAGAAAGTTCGCCTTCATTTTTATTAGGGAAAAAACGATATAAGACATCACTTATGATAGAATCAAGGATGGTATCTCCTAAAAATTCTAAACGTTCATTGCTCATCTTGTGCTTAGACTTGTGATTGAAAGCCAAGCGATAAACTTTTATATTGCATGGGGTGTAGCCCAATAAAGGGCGTAGTTTTTGTACAAATTGTTTTTTAGGAGAAAAGTATAAGTTATATAATTTCCTAAAGAAAATCACGCATTATATTTTTTGAAAACAACAGATGCATTATGTCCTCCAAACCCAAAAGTATTACTCAATGCTACATTTACTGTTCGTTTTTGCGCTTTATTGAGTGTGAGATTTAGTTGTTGATCAATGTTTTCATCTGCATGTACATGATTGATAGTTGGAGGTACAATATCTTCTTGTATAGCTTTGATACAAGCGATAGCTTCTATAGCTCCTGTTGCTCCTAGTAGGTGTCCCGTCATTGATTTTGATGACGAAATATTAAGTTTGTATGCATGCTCTCCAAATACTCCTTTGATAGCTTTCAACTCAGCGATATCTCCTAGTGGAGTAGAAGTACCATGTACATTGACATAATCCATATCTTCAGGAGAAAGATTAGCATCTTTTAGCGCATTATTCATGACATTAATCGCACCTAGTCCTTCAGGGTGTGGCGCAGTTAAATGATGAGCATCCGCACTCATACCTCCACCTACTATTTCAGCATATATTTTTGCTCCTCTAGCTTTAGCATGTTCGTATTCTTCTAAGATCAGTGCACCTGCACCTTCTCCCATTACAAATCCATCTCTAGTAGAGTCAAATGGGCGAGAAGCTGTAGCGGGTTCATCATTTCTTTGTGACAATGCTTTCATAGCATTGAATCCACCTATTCCACCTTCGCAAATTGGTGCTTCAGAACCACCTGCTACGAATAAATCAGCCTGTCCTAGACGAATGTAATTGAATGCATCTATAAGTCCATTAGTGGATGATGCACAAGCAGATACGACAGAAAAATTCGGACCTCTCAATCCATAACGCATAGAGATATGCCCTGGAGCGATATCTACTATCATTTTTGGGATAAAGAAAGGATTAAATCTCGGTGTGCCAGTTCCTGTTGCAAAGTCTGAAATCTCATTTTGAAAAACATTAAGACCGCCTATTCCTGAGCTCCAAATCACTCCAAATCTATCTTTATTGACAGATTCATTATCGAGCAGTGAACTGTCTATCATAGCTTCATGTGCTGCTACCATAGCATACTGC
>JBMZDS010000238.1:0-2489 GCA_049614465.1 Chitinophagales bacterium | reverse complement strand
TTAGCTGTTTTTGGTTTGATGGTGATTACACTTTTTTCATTTATTGCCTGCTTTGGTTATGTCATAGCTCCTGACAACACACCTGATGCTAACGAGCAATTTTCAGTATTAGCCATGCAAAAACCTGGTTTTTCTATCCAAATGATGAAACTCCGCAAGGAAAAAGAAGATTCGACTTCTTTTGTAAAAAGCATTTTTCTAGGAAAAGAGAAAGATTATCAGTCTATACCGATAGTTTCTTTAGAAAAATCGACAAGTAATGTTTTTCAAGTCAAAGAATACAAAGGGAAAGGATTTCCAGCAGTACAATATGAGATAGAGTCGGCAACTCTATTTGATGAAAATATAAAGACAAAAACATTTCTACTAGGCACAGATAATCACGGAAGAGACATTTTTAGTCGCTTAATAATTGGCGCACGAGTGTCACTGCTAGTGGGATTAGTTGCTGTTATTATTTCTACATTTCTAGGAGTAGTGATAGGTAGTGTTGCTGGTTTTTTTAGAGGATGGGTAGATAAAATAGTTATGTGGAAAATGAGTGTTTTTTGGGCGATTCCTACATTACTTTTATCAATGGCGTTATACATTAGTCTAAAAGATTTTTTTGATTCTGCCTATATCATCATTTTTATAGCGATTGGCTGTACTATGTGGGTGAGTATGGCGCGTATCGTGAGAGGACAGATTTTTAGTATTCGAGAAATTCAATTTGTAGAAGCAGCTGACAGTATGGGGTTCTCTAGTTTTCGTACAATATTTAGACATATACTGCCTAATATTATCGGTCCAGTAATAGTAGTGGCTGCCGCTAATTTTGCGAATGCTATATTGATAGAAGCAGGATTGAGTTTTCTAGGGCTTGGAGTACAACCGCCTACGCCTTCATGGGGCGGTATGTTGAGTGAGTTTAAAGATTTTGTAGGAACAGATTTATCCTATTTAGCATTTTTTCCGGGTGCTTTGATTATGTTGTTAGTTTTATCCTTTAATTTAGTGGGCAATGGTATCCGAGATGCTATTGATGTAAAAAATATCTAAATGCTGATGAGAGAAAAACAATTGGAAAGATTATTGGCTGTGAGACAACAACGATTTCAAGCTTTGTTAGTATTGACCAAAGCAGTCAATAGCAATTTTTCGAAAGCAGCGCTATTAAAACTTTTTGAATATAATCTTGAAGGGGCATTGCAAATAGGCAAAATAGCTCTTTTTGTATGGGAAGAAGAATGGAGGCTACTCATCAATAATAACAATCAAACCATTACAAACAAAATAAAACCGCAAGAAGACTTGTTAAAATTTCAGGTCATTCAAAAAGTAACAAACTTTCCTGGAGGAATTTTTGAAGGGTTTGATTTTTTGATCCCAGTTGTTCATAATAATACACCTATCGCATACCTGCTCATAGGAGAGATAGAAACTGAAAAAATAGACTCCATAGACGATAAACTAAAGTTTATAGAAACCATTTCTAATCTTGTTCTTATTTCTTTAGAAAACAAAAGAATGTTTAATGAACAATTGAAACAAGAACGTGTCAATAAAGAAATAGAGCTAGCCGCCCAAGTACAGAATATGCTGATCCCTCAATCTCTTCCTAAAAACGATACGATGGAAGTAGCTGGCTACTACAGACCGCATGGTAGTATTGGAGGTGATTATTATGATTTTATAGAAATAGACGATACTCATGTTGCATTTTGTATGTGTGATGTTTCTGGCAAAGGAATAGGTGCAGGAATGATAATGGCAAATTTCCAGGCTAATCTTCGTGCTTTAGCCAATAAAGATTACCCACTTGAACAATTAATAGACCACCTCAATTTTAAGTTAAAGGAAACAACAAAAGGAGAGAAATTCATCACAATGTTCTTTGGGATTTTCAATACAGCATCTCGAAAATTACAATATGTCAATGCTGGACATAATCCTCCTCTACTTGTCAGTGGTGGTGATGTCAAATTGCTCAAAGATGGTTGTACTATTTTAGGTGTTTTCGATTCTTTACCTTTTATTCAGCCACAAGAATTAATATTAGATCAAAATGCACAGCTCATCATGTATACAGATGGTCTTTCTGAACTAGAAAATGAACTTGGCGAGATGTTTGATGAAGATAAACTAACGGCTTATGCGCTTGCACACCAAGATTTACCAATAACTGATTTTGTAGAGACACTAGTGACTTCTCTAGAAAAGTATAAAGGAGAAATGGATTACAATGATGATGTAAGCATATTGACCTGCCGATTTTTTTAAAATTCCCATGATGATAAGAACTATTTTATTTTTTTGTCTTTGCATTATATCTTTTGATGCTTTTTGTCAGCAAAAAGAAGTCTTAATACATACACTTGATGACAATACTGTGCAAGTAAAAATTCCTTTGCAACAAGATCAAGAGATGACATATAGTTTTGAAAATCAAATCAAAGGTTATTTTAAAGATATTTACCCTACAGACTATATTACATCAGTAGGTTTAT
>JBMZDS010000237.1:0-2512 GCA_049614465.1 Chitinophagales bacterium | reverse complement strand
TTTTTAGTCGCTGACTATCGTGTGTCTTTGTAAAATAAGAAGATACGCGTTTTTTGATGTTTTTTGCTTTTCCTACATAAAGCAATCTATCACTTTTGTCGTAGTAGCGGTAAACTCCTGGTTTTTGAGGTAAAGATGTAAGTGTGTCAGATAGAACCTGTTTATTCATATTCGTCAGAATAATCTTCAGCGTTTGGCATGGTTTCTAAAAAGTCTTTACAATTGAAATCAACGTTTACTCTTTCTTCAGGTTTTTCAAACTTTGCATTGATGTCATAATCAAGGTTTTCATCCTCATAGACACGCTTCATAAATTTTGCCCAAATAGGAAGTGCTAGGCTAGCTCCTTGTCCATAATAAGTAGTTCTAAAACGTACAAACCTGTCTTCGCAACCCACCCAAGTACCAGCCACAAGATCAGGTGAAAAACCCATGAACCAACCATCTGAGTTGTTTTGTGTTGTTCCTGTTTTTCCTCCAAGCTGTAGTGAAGTAGGAATACCATATTTGAATCTGCAACGATAACCTGTACCACCGTCAATAACTCCTCTTAGCATTTGTGTCATCACATATGCAGTCTCTTCATCAAGCGCTTTGCTACGCTCAGGATAAAAATCTTCAATGATATTACCATGTGCATCTTCTATTCTATCGATGACAAGAGGAGTAGTTTGTATTCCTTTGTTTGGAAAAGTACTATAGGCAGCAACCATTTCGTATACTGATAAATCGGCTACTCCAAGGCATATCGAAGGTACTGCATCTATTGGACTAGAAATACCCATTTTTCTTGCTAAATCAATAACTGCCTCTGGACTTAACTCATGCATTAAATTAGCAACTATTGTATTAACAGAATTTGCCAACCCTCCTTTTAATGTATAATAGCCTCCATATTCACCATCAGAATTTTGAGGAGTCCAAGCCTCATTGAGATGCCATCTAGGATCATCTTTTTCAAACGTTACTTTCTCATTTGGGAGAGGAATACAAGGAGAGTATCCTTTTTCTTTAATTGCAAGTGTGTAGACAAATGGCTTGAATGTAGAACCTATTTGACGCTTGGTGTTGATATTAGCATGATCGTATTTGAAGTATTCATAGTTGATACCTCCTACCCATGCTTTGACATAGCCAGTACTAGGATCCATCGCGATGAAACCAGTTTGCAAAAACATACGATAATATTTTAGAGAATCAAGCGTACTCATTACCGTATCTATCTCTCCATGATGTGACCATACAGTCATTTCCTTAGGTGTCGTGACAATAGCATATTTTTCTTCATCTGTCAGTGTGCTATCAAGTGATTGGTATACCGATGATTTTTTGTAGAAATTTTCCCATTGGTCTTCATAAGTAACTCCCCATTGGCTTGGCTTATATTGTTCCCAAGGGTCTTTTGTGCTCCAGTGCTCCCAGAAGATATCTTGCATTTCTCCAAGATGCTCGCTCACAGATTCTTCGGCATGCACTTGCATACGAGAATCAATAGTAGTGTATACTTTCAATCCATCGGTATAGATATTGTAATTCTCGCCATTAGGTTTTGTGTTTTCTTTTGCCCATATAGCTAACTCTGCTCTAAGTGTTTCCCTAAAATATGGAGCTATACCTTCGATATGACTTGTTTGTGTGAAATCTATTTCTAGTGGCAATCCTTGTAATCTTTCCTTTTCGGCTTCATCAAAATGACCAGCTTTAGACATTTGTAATAAAACAACATTTCTTCTTTGTTTAGAATCTTCAGGATTAACTCTAGGATTGAATTTGTACGGTGCTTTGAGCATGCCGACTAACACAGCCGCTTCAATAACTTCTAGGTCAGTAACATCTTTGTTGAAATAAGTTTTTGCAGCTGATTTTATTCCAAATGCATTGTCACTAAATTCTACAGTATTGAGGTACATAGTGAGAATCTCTTCTTTGGTGTAGCTTTTTTCAAGCTGCACAGCTATGACCCATTCTTTGAGTTTATCAAAGATTGTTTCGAGTTTAGAACCATCTGTCATTTTTTCAATAAAAGTAGGCTGGTATACTTCTTCACCCAATTCTTCTTCGAGTTTTTCTATTTCATTTATTCTGGTACGAAATAAGTTCTTTGCTAATTGTTGTGATAGAGTACTTCCCCCTCCACTTTTTCCAAGATTTATAATAGCACGTACTAGTGCTTCTAAATCTATTCCTGCATGATTAAAATATCTTTCATCTTCAGTAGCTATTAGGACAGGAATAACGGTGTTTTCTATATCCTCCCATGTTGCATTACTTCTATTTTCACGATAGTATTTTCCAAGCAATACACTATCAGATGAATAAATCTCTGTAGCTAGAAAACTTTCAGGGTTTTCAATGTCTTCGAAAGTTGGCATTTCACCGGCCATTCCTTTGGATATCCCCCAAAAGAATAAAATAGAGAAAAGAATTCCGCTTGCGAGCACTGCCCACATGAGAAATAGATATCTTTTAAACGAATTTTTCTTAGTTTTTGTCATGTACTTTAGGAATGTTT
>JBMZDS010000236.1:0-2525 GCA_049614465.1 Chitinophagales bacterium | reverse complement strand
GAGAAAAGATATATGAAACAGATGATAAGTTCAAAGGATGGGATGGTACTTACAAAGGAGTCCTCCAACAACCAGGAGCTTATACTTACCACATCAATATCACTTTCCTCAATGATAGAACTATCGATGCAAAAGGCTCGGTAACTCTATTGAGGTAAAATAACCACTTTTACAAAACAATCACACTTAAAGACCAAAGGCAGACTACTATAGTCTGCCTTTGGTCTTTTTGAGAACACAAGGGGTTTAAGATTTCTCTTTTTTCTCGTTCAATAATTCTAGTGCAGCAGTTTTTGCATCACCTACAATAGTTTTATCATTGATTTTTTCTAATAATTGATTAGTGTTTAAATTTCTGAAGTGATATCTGAAAGTAGCTATTTTATTGTTTTGTTCTTTCTGCTTTTCGTGAATAGATTTTTTTAAAAAAGCCAAAATATCTTGTCTATGAATATAACCGAATATAAGTGACACGAAAAAAGCATCAATTTGTATAGGAAAAGGAAAGAAACTAAAATTCATAACTATATTGGTCGCATTAAATCCAATTAAGTTAAAAGTACTAACAAACAATATTAATCCTGTAACATATTTATATACACTTCTACTTATAAAAAACAAAAAAAGACAAATAGAAAGAATAGGAATCCCAATTTGTTGTGGTAATGAAAAAATATAATCACTAAAAATTACTTTTATAACTGAATAAATACTAATGATAGATAATATCATTAAAGGAATGAATTCTATCCAATCTTTTCGATTGTAGTTAGAAAGTGCTTTCATATTGTACAAAGAAAAAAACTTTTCTTATAAAACTATTATATTAGCAGAAAGTATATTTTTAGATGAATAATTTCTTCTCCATATTTTTTGTCACAGGACTTTTGCTCTTTTTATCGAATTGTGGGAGCAAACAGGAACAAACTGATATTGTAGCTAATAATATGACGCATTCTTATTTTCATTGGGAAGATGATTTTTCTGTTGAAGAGAAGGAAATGCTAACGCATTGGGTAGGGATTATTTATTTTAATACTACTAGAACATTAGGCGATTATAATTTCGATATTCATTTTTATATGCACAGAAGCGAAAGTAATAATAGTCCTGTTCCTTGGGCGCATACAATTCGAGATACAATACAAGGAGTTGCTTTTCATGTTTCGCCTAGTTTTCCTATCGATACTTTTCTCAATGATTGGACAGCTCAGCATGAGATAAGTCATTTATCTACTCCATTTTTTGGAAAAGAACACAGTTGGTTTGCAGAAGGCTACGCTACGTTTATGCAATATCAAGTGATGTCTACACAAGGCGTTTATACAGAAGAGTATATAGAAAAACGCTACACAACAAGAATAGGAGAGTGCAAAAATCCTTATCAAAGTACGAGTACGTTGCCAGAAGTGTCGGATAGCTTGCGCAGTATTTACAATTATGCAGATTATTATTGGGCGGGTACAAGTTATTTTTACAAATTGGATAAACAATTGGAAAATCAGCATGATAAAAGATTGACCGAAATCATGCAAGTCTATGGAGAATGCTGCCGACAAGATTACGACAATCCGTTACATTTTGTTGCTCAATTAGATGCTATAATAGGGGATACGCTTGCTGCAAGTTTGTATGATGATTATACGACAAAGCCTGCTTATTTGTTGTTTGAAGATTTTTAGCGAGATTGTATCGGTCTATCAGTTGTTTAGAACTCAAAAAAGTACTTATTTTAGCCAAAATATTAGTTTTCTATGAATTATGCCATTTGTATAGTGAGTGTGAGTCCATTGCGGAGCGATAAAGCAGATAGCAGCGAGATGATAAGTCAATTGCTTTTTGGCGAATGCTGTGAAGTATTAGAGCAAGTCGAAAATTGGTGGAAAGTGAAGTGCGTCTATGATAATTACGAAGGCTGGCTCGATAGCAAGCAAGTTATGGCAATACAAAATCCTATTGAAAGTGAACATTTAGCCTTTCAATTGGCGCATAGCTGTACTTATAAAGATGAATCAATTCCATTATTATTAGGAAGTAGTTTGCCTGCTTTTGATGGAATGAATTTTAAGATTGAAAAAGCAAAATATATCTACAATGGAAAGTCATTGCCCACTTCATTAGATAATCAATCGCGCCTCAAAAAAATAGCTATCAAATACCTCAATGCTCCTTATCTCTGGGGCGGTCGTTCACCTTTTGGGATAGATTGTTCGGGATTGACGCAGATGGTGTATAAATTTTTAGGTAAAAAACTACCTAGAGATGCTTATCAGCAAGCAGAATTGGGTTCGCCTTTGAGTTTTGTAGCCGAAGCACAATTGGGTGACTTAGCATATTTTGGTAAAGAAGAAAAGATAACACACGTAGGTATCGTGTGGGAAGATGGACAAATACTACATGCAAGCGGAAAAGTAAGATTAGATGTACTCGATCATATGGGGATTTACAATCGAGAAACAAAAAAGTACACGCATCAACTCAAGGTGATTAAACGAATTTTGAAATAAAGTAATGAAACTGAAATT
>JBMZDS010000235.1:0-2533 GCA_049614465.1 Chitinophagales bacterium | reverse complement strand
CTTGCTACAAATCCGCCATCGTTAGATGCTCCTATTTGGTGTGAGCCATTGCTGACTCCTATGTAGAGATCTTTTAGTTTTACATACACAGTACGTCCAGCAGGATAATTAACATAAAATTCATTTCTATCTACTTGGATAGCAATACCACCAGTCTCATCTTGGATGACCATTTGCTTGTAAAAATTGCCTGTTTTGTCATCACCCACTACTATACCTTTGATAATGTGGTCTTCTGTGATTATGCCATTAAATCCATCCTTTAAGTCTGCTATAGTAATAGTAGCTTCTAGTCCTTCATCATAACAACCTGTATTGTCTGGTTTGTCAAAATCATCTTCTATACATCCGATAGTGAAAAGGAAAAATGATAAAACGGCAATGATTGATAATTTATTCATAATAGTATATTGTATCTTATTGAATGATTATTTTCTTTATTTAGTTCCTAAAATCTATAAGTTATGTTGGCAAAATAGTTGATTCCTTGTCCGAAGAAATATTTGTTATCAAATCTATTTTCTCCATTATCATTAAGTCCAAAACGATTGTTCTCAAATCCTATTGCTACAAAATCTCTGTTATTAGTTATATTATTTATCCCAAGATTGAATACCAAAGCTCTGTCATAACTAATTCTCCATGTGTATCCTCCAAAGAAATCCATAGAGAATTGTCCATCATACATTTCTTGAGTAGTGAACTTATCAATGTCTTCTTCTTCGATGAGATTAAGCGTTTCAGAAGTTCTACGATTAGGATTTATACTTATCCAATTTCTATCTACCCAGTTAAATCCAAGTTCTGCAAAGAATCCTTTGTGTCTAAATATCAATTTTGATGTACTTGTGAGTTCTGGAGAGTTAGCTACATGAAAGTTTTTCATAAATACAAGCCCATCTTCAAATACCTCAGCACTATTATCTTCTGTAGTAATAGCTGTAGGTCTAGAAGTATAGATATGTTGTCCCAATCCTAACACTGATTGTACAGAAAACCAGTCCGTAATTTTTGCTCTTGCAGCCAGTTCAAGTCCCATATGTTCTCTGTCAATACCTGTAAGGGTGTAGTTGACAAATGAAAAACGCTGGTCATGATAAAAACTTGTAGTTTGTGTAATGTCATTTAATTTGAAGTAATATCCTACAGCATTGATAAATAATCTATCACTACGCAATACATAGCCTAGTTCACCTCCATAATGTGTTTCACTTTGAAGATCAGCGGCTACTTCATTTCTAGTTCTAGGTGATACAAAAGCATTGTTGTATGAAGGAGCATGAGTTTCATAAATACCGTTGGCAAAAATGAAGTTACGTCCATTTACCTTATACGTTAAGCCAGCTTTTATACCATAATTGATGAAGTTTTGTGTTTCTGATTTTCCAAGTGAGTTTTCTGGGAAAATACCAACTTGCACATTTCCTTCCCTGTAGTATCCTGTGTGCGATAATTTTCCAGTCACGAACCCATCAAGATGATTTGTAGTCATTTCTGCACCTGCCCAAAATTCTTGATTATTTGCTTTTACGTTATAGTCATATCCGTATTTATCGCCTTCATATACGACACGATCAGGGTTTTGTAAATCAAACTGACGTACAGTATCTAAGTTCGCAGGATTATCTCTTTCTGCAAATCTATTATAGTTGATATGAAAATCAGCACCTAGTAAATCGTCTACAGTTTGGAAAAAATGTTTGTTTTGGAATGTACCATTTAATCCCATGTTGAGTGCAAATTTTTTGCTCAGTGTTTGATTGTAAATGGTAGAAAAAAGTACTCTTTGATCATCTTCTCTATTATCAGTAAGAATGTATTTAGCTCTTTTTCCTTCTAAATCCATGATATCACCGTTATTATTGACACCTTCATGTGTCTCTATATTTGTAGGAGACATATTTACTTCATACATGTTTAGCCAATCTATCTGACGAGCATCTTCGCTAGTAGACAATAGTTCATACATATTAGCAGATGTCAACGAATCATTTAGAACAAAACTAGGTAGATTTCTATAGTAATCAGGTCTAGGGTCAGGTGAGTCATACCAATCAAGTCCAGTTTGACCTACTCTTCCTTTTAAAAAACCTACAGAAGTACGGAGATTACCATTTTTGTTAGTTCTCCATTCGTGAGCAAGTACTGCCATTGGTAAATGCTGATGTACCATTCTAGAGTTTCGATACTCTCCATCTTGATAGCCCCAGTTAGGGTTGTAAGTATGCGTTCCTGCTAGATCAAACATTTCCATGAAAGTAGGAGCTAATTTCCCTCTTTTTACATTCGCACCAAAAACAGATAAATTCAAAGAATGATTTAACCCAAATCTTTTTTCTACTGCAGCAAAATAAGCATAAGCGTCATAAGGAGTTCCTTCGTAAAACCCACCTGTATTAGCATATCTTTTTGAGAAAGAAAGCATTACGTTCCACCCTTTTCCAATTGCTCCGCTATTATATGTTGCCATAAAACGGTGCTTGTAATTACGATTTGCATTGGCATAAGAAAATTGAAATCCATCATATTGATT
>JBMZDS010000234.1:0-2583 GCA_049614465.1 Chitinophagales bacterium | reverse complement strand
AAATTATAGAATCTCATTATCCGCCCATTATCACTATCGCTTATATGAGGCAAATTAAAAACTATCTAGATGTAAAAAAGTATAAACTTGCCTTGGTTCACAGTACCGAACTAAAAAAATACATCAACAAGAAAGATTTAAAATCCTTGTATAATTTACTTACTCTTGAAACTCAAATTTATGAAGCAATGCAGGATTATAAAAAAGCATTCTTTACAAATAAAAAATGCTTAGAAGTATTGAATAAAAAAACTGAAATAAAGGATGCCGCAAAACTAGCAGAATCGAAAATAATATATGAAACGGAACAAAAAGAAAAAGAAAAAGAAAAATTCAAATCTGAATCTTTAAGATTTCAACTCCAATCGCTCCGCTCACAGATGAATCCTCATTTTGTCTTTAATGCTATCAACTCTATTAATGGTACGCTAAAACCTGAAACAATTGATGAGTCAAAAAGTCTACTAAAAAGTTTTGCCAGACTCATGCGTTCTAATCTTGACTTTGCCGAGCGTCCAAAAATATCTCTAGAAGAGGAAATAGCCTTCTTACACGATTATCTTTCTCTAGAGAAAAATCGCCTTGATGATAAAATGGACTATGAAATACATTTTACAGAAAACATAGATCTTGATTTTATAAAAATACCAAGTATGCTCATACAGCCATACATTGAAAATAGCATCAAGCATGGAATCCTTCCCTTGACAGATAGAAAAGGAAAAATCGGCATTTACTTTGAAGAAAAAGATGATGTTTTACGCTGCAAAGTCAAGGACAATGGTGTCGGTCGAAAAGTTGCGGCTATCAGGCAAAAAACTACAGAAAAACATCTCGGAAAATCAACAAAAATTACTGAAAATCGATTGAAATTATTGACAGAGTCAAAAAGACAAGAAACAGTCTTTGTCAATTATGAAGACATTGAAAATAAAGAAGAAAGCACTGGGACAATAGTAACCCTTAGAATAATGTTGTAAGAGTTGTGTGCACTAAAAAATGTCGAAATCAAACTAAAATTAGCGTTTTTTAAAGCAAAAAAACGGTAAAAGACACTTTTTAAGACAAATTATTTACCGTTCATCTGACTAGGATGTACAAATCAATATTTAAACTGACCGTTTATAAGACGGGACACAAATCGCTTTTTTCTGATACAATAATCATGGAAATTTGTAGTAATCAAAATTGCTACATATGAAACGATTATTATTTTCTCAAAGACTTTTAGTATTTACGCTCATTATTTTCTCATCCATACAAGCCTATGCAGGCTGTGATGGCTGTTGTGATGACTTACGATACACAAAAAATCCTTACAATCCACAATTTGATGAATGCACGGGAGAATTTAGCTTTGCCGTACGGACAACTTCAGATGATGGAGGTCCAGGGTCAACAATAGTTAATTATTATTTAGTAGAATTTACTTACGCTGATAGTCCCTATGGCTGGCAAAAATTAGTCGAATTTAATGATAACTCCCTAGCAAATACGGGAGAAGTAAGTAGTGGCGCGTATTATTATAGCGATGCTGGAGCCGATTGGGTACACCATGCCAGATATCAATACAATGTATCTTTAACTCAAGAAGATGAAGGTAATTGGGGCGGAGCTTTGGTAGAGTGGAAAGTACCTACTGATATTCTCAACAATGGAGGACTACGACTTAGAACTTCAAGAGAATCAAAAGGAATAAGTGCAGGGGGCAATTGCTCAAACTATGACGGACAAGAAATTACAGACCTATCTACAATTATCCCTATTTATGGAGCACCTACAGGATTGACTGCAACAAACAATACAAATTGCAATGGAGTTGTATTAAGCTGGGTAAATGCTGCTGGAATAAATACTTGCCTCAATGAAGAAAGATATACATTGATAGAGAGAAGTAGTGATGGGGGAGTCAATTGGAGTAGATTAGCGACTCCTAGTCCTCCACTCAATCAAAATACTTATACAGACAATACAGCTATATCAGGTGTATCATACAACTACAAAGTAGCGACTCATGTATATTATGGAGGAGGTAGAGAGTCTTTTGGCAATTACTCAAGTGTAGTAATTGGAAAAAGAAAAGGTGCACCAGAAACTCCATTTATCACGAGTATAACAACTGATAGATGTGATAGCTCAATCGCTGTTTTATGGGAAACCTCAAATACGGCAGATTCCTACAACATAAGTTGGTCAAATGGAAGTTCGACTGGCAATGCATCACAGACCTTCGCAAATTATACCATAAATGGAATAACAGGTCTTGGAGATTATTATGCAGTTACAGTCAACGCTGTAAATGAATGTGGTATTAGTAATGAAAGTCCGGCACAAGGTAGAGCACTTCCAAAACCTGACGCTGTAAATGATTTGTCTATAACTGAATTGCCATCTGGATTTTTACAATTAACATGGTCTGATGTAAATTTTGAAGATTCTTACACTATAGAAAAAACTGCTAATGGAAGTTCTGCGGGCTCTATCACTCTTAGTGCGAATGCAACATCCTATTTAGATACTAACGTGATTGAGTGTAGAGAATATGGGTATATTATAAAAGCTATAAATGAATGTTACACTAAT
>JBMZDS010000233.1:0-2584 GCA_049614465.1 Chitinophagales bacterium | reverse complement strand
CCTATTGAAAAAGGTGCAAAAGGTCAAGTGGCATATTGTCGATTAATATATGAAATGAATAAATTAGATTTTAAAGAACCTTTAGAAGAAAAAGATTATCCATTTATAGACTGGGTTATAATCGAATAGAACTTTTGTTTCACAAAAAATCATTTTATAGGCATACAAAATTGGGTTACCTTTTTCGTTATATGGTATCAACTATAAAAACATACCATTATGAAAACTTTACAAACCCTTTTACTCTTATTGATTACTACATTCGCTATGGCAGAAGTCAGCAACGAAACTATCTATTTTGACAAAGCTAGCTTTAGCATAGACAATGTAGAGCAAGAAAAACTCCAAACTATCGCAAATGCGACCAAAATCATCCTCAAAGGACACACCGATAAAGATGGGGATGAACAATACAATTTAGAATTGTCTAAAAATCGTGTTGAAGCTGTAAAACAATCTTTGATAGCACAAGGAATAGATGAGCGAGCTATTGAGGTGAGTTATTATGGCGAAGACCAACCTCTCAATCAAAATCTCGATGATGTACAAATGTCACTCAATCGTAGAGTAGAAATCACTACGACTGATGATCCTTTATTAGGATTTTATCAAGAAAAACAAACCTTTGTATTTAATAATGATAATGACACGATCATTCTTGGTGATGAAGGCACAAAAATTCATATTCCTGCCATGGCATTTGGTGGTTCATCAATCAATATTTCCCTACAAGAGTTTTATCAACTAGAAGATATTTTATCTGCTAATCTCAATACACATGCAGATGATAGACTACTCGAAACTGCGGGCATGATATACATAGAAGCGATAGATGAAATGACCAATTTACCTATACAACCCAATCGTCCAATACAAATAGAATTTCCTACAATTGTAATTAATACAGACTATCAATTATTTGATGGGAATTTTGATGAAAACATGACAATGAATTGGACAGTCAATTCTCCATCGACAACTAATATTAATACAGTAGTTTTAGAAGAAGAAATTCAAATAAGCGATTTATTAAGAGATGGTAGAGTATTTAATTCCACTAGCAATTATATTAATTATTCAATGCTTCAACTTTCTGACCAAGAATTGAAAAATAGACTAACACAAAAACTGTATACAGTATACGGTGTAGATTTTATCGACAACAATATCAGCTATGCACTCTATGAAGGGATAGACGGTTGGGTCAATTTCATTGAAGAGCCACAATGCTTTGACAAATCTAGAGCAATCGTCTCTATAGACGAGCATGGTTTTTTCTATGAAGCAACCACTTCTCATGGAGAGTTCAACCCACATTGTGATACAATCGTAAAAAATGAATTATCAAAAATAAATCAACTCAAAAAAATTCCTAGTGAAGCACAATCTCATTCGGTAGATTTTTTATCAATAGATATCGTGACAGATGAAGAAGTACAGGCATATAGAGACAGTTTGATGAGTCTTTTGGCAAACGACCCTTACTACAACTCACTTTTGGCAAGTGCCCAAACGGACAATCTAGTATTCAGCACAATGGATTTGGGATGGATAAACTGCGATAGATTTTACAATACCACTGAAACTGTACCACTAGCGATACATACCGAACATGGAGCACAAGTACGAGTGATATTCAAAAATATCGAGTCCGTCATGTCTGCTTACAGCAATGGAGGGATAGCGAATATCAATAGAGTACCTCTCAATGAAGAAATCATAATAATCGCTACAAAAATGAATGGAAAAACACCCGAATACGCTATCTTTGAAACCAACGTAAGTCAAATGCCAATTGTAATAGATGAGTATGAAGACTTAGATGTCGAAATTTTCAAAGAAAAACTGAAAAAAATCAAAGCATAGTAGCAAAAAATAGACTACTCACAAAAGGCAGTTAAAATAAAATAAAAGTTTCTTTTCTAATCAAAAGAAAACACTTACCTTTGCAAGCCAAAAATAGATAAGCATGTACGCAATTGTAGAAATCGCAGGACAACAATTTAAAGTAGAAGAAGGAAAAGAAATCTTCGTACACCGACTAGCAGGTAATGAAGGCGACAAAGTAGAGTTCGCTGACGTATTATTAAAAGCTAAAGGGGAAACAGTAGAAGTAGGAACTCCGACTTTAAAGTCAAAAGTAACGGCAACAATCGTTGAACACTTGAAAGATGATAAAGTAATCGTATTCAAGAAAAAACGTAGAAAAGGTTACAAAGTAAAGAATGGTCACAGACAAGCCCTAACAAAATTGTCTATAGAAAAGATATCATAAATCGAAGATTTAAAACAATAAAGAAATGGCTCACAAGAAAGGTCAAGGTAGTTCGAATAACGGACGTGAATCGCAGAGTAAGCGATTGGGAGTAAAAATATACGGTGGACAATATGCTATACCAGGCAACATAATTGTACGTCAAAGAGGAACACAATTTCATCCAGGTGAAGGAGTAGGAATGGGAAAAGACCATACTATCTTTGCTAAAGAAGAAGGAATTGTAACATTCGTTACCAAAAGAGCAAACAGAAAATATATTTCTGTATTGCCATTTGCTGATGAAGTAGTAGAGACTGTAACTCTCGA
>JBMZDS010000232.1:0-2597 GCA_049614465.1 Chitinophagales bacterium | reverse complement strand
GATATCTGGAGTCCCTTCGAAAATCGTATTCGGATTGATGAAAATCTGTGTCGGCTGTAAATACCAGGGTCTAGGGCGCGTTATTCTTTTTGCATAACTTGCCATGAGTTGATTGCTCTCATTGATATTGTATGAAACATGTGCTGACGGGAATAAATCCAATCTTTTTACATCAATTTTTGTATCATACGCTTCTATTTCTATTTCACGAAATGTATTTTCAGCACGAACGCCTATTTGATATGAGATTTTATTCCATTGATTGCTGTGTGTGCCATAAAATGCACGCATATGACGTTTCGTATCTACTGTTCTATTAAATTCTGCTTGATTGATATAACTATCTGTGGCAGCGTCATAAGTGTAACTTTTAATGTCTTCACTATTATAGCGGATTTGCTGTACTGCTCCTAGTTCAAATTTCGCACTTTCTCCTATAGTGATATCATAGTCGATATTGAATCTAGCTCTATATCCTCCTCCATTTTCAGTAGATTGAGTTCCTCCTGTATGGATGTCATTATCTAATCTAAAATTTAAGACCTCTTCATCAAAGAAATTGCGGTTGAATGCTCCATGAAAAGCTAAATTACTATTGTTGTCCATTGCTACAGTGTAATCTATAGTTGCTCTGTAACTAGGACCACCTCTTTTAGTATCATTAATGTTTTTGTAAAATTCTGTCGAGTCTATGATTTTATCAGTAGAGATAATATCTAGATCATCATCTACATACATGTACCAGTTTCTCCATTGTCCTTGTACTATGATAGTGTTCTTTTCATTTGGACGAAACTCTACGCCTCCTTTTATGCCATAGTTTTGAAAGCGCCATGCTTTTTCTCCATCAGAGTGTACGAAAAAATTAGTCGTATCATTAAAAGTATTTCTCTTCTCTACCATGTTGCTTGGCATGTTTCTATTGCTAAAATCTCCTGCAAGTGTATATGTCCATTTTTTAGTGTCATAATTCATCGTGATATCGCCACCATAGTTTTGCCATAGTCCTGCTCTCGCATTTACTACACCACTAAATCCTCCTTTGTTTTCATCTTTCAAGATAATATTAATGATGCCAGCTGTTCCCTCTGCATCATATTTTGCAGATGGATTGGTTATGATTTCTATGTTTTTTATCTGTGACGCAGGGATTTGTTGCAAAGCATCGCTACCACTCAAAATAGATGGTCTACCATTAATCAAAACTTGAAATCCAGAATTCCCTCTCAATTTTACATTACCATCGATATCTACTTGTACAGATGGTACAGAAGTCAAAACGTCTACCGCATTGCCATTGCTTGCAGCTATTTGTTTGTCTACATTGATTACTTTTTTGTCTAGTTCGTATTTTACACTTGAGCGAATAGCAGTTACTTCTATTTCATTGACCAATTCTGCATCAGCTGTTAAAACAATTGTTCCCATGTCTTTCGTGAGATTAGCTTTATTCAGTGCGAAAATTGCTGACTTTACTGGCGAAAATCCGATAAAATTGACTTCAATATAATATTCTCCTGCGGGAATGTCTCCTGAAATCAAAAATTCTCCTTTCATGTTCGTGACATTACCACTTACTAAGCTATTCTCATTACTATTATATAGTGAAACTGTGCAGTATTCCATAGGAGTATTGCTATCTCCATCCATTATTTTTCCGGATACAGTATGTGTATTGGGTGCGGCTTCTTGGTATTGTCCCTGTACATTTATAGCTATCAAAGACAAGAGAATAAAGATGATTTTTTTCATGATAGAGGATTAGCATGCAAAGGTACAGCTAGAATACATAGAATAACATCTTTAATCGTTAAAAAAAAGTGAAAGAGTGTGAAACGTGTATTACAATTCTCGACCATAATACATCTGACCATATTTTGCATTGCCAAAATCAATGACAGGAGGGAAGTGTCCCCATTTTTTAAAGCCAAATTTTTCTAAAAGAGCTACACTTGCTGTATTACAATCAAGTAGTATTGCTATTAGTACTTCAATTCCTATTCGTTGACAATTAGCAATCATAAAGTCAGTCAATTTTGAACCAATTCCTTGATTGAGATAATCGTTATCCAAATAAAAACTGATTTCTGCTATTTTTCGCATCGCTTGTCTTCCTTTTCTGTACGGAGATAATGATACATAGCCGACCACAATTTCTTCGATTTCTCCTACATAAATAGGATAGGAGTTGCTATCAAATTTTGCTAACCATTCTTTTCGTTCTTCCACTGTAAAGGGAATTAAATCGCCTGTTGATTGACGCGATTCAATAGCACTGTTGTATATCTTTACTAATTTTGGTAAGTCAGCTATTGTTGCAGGTCTTATGCTAAGTTGCTGTTTCATTTTACAATAAACTTTCTATCACTTTTACCATTTCTTTACGAACTTGTTGTCTAGATCCTGTATAGTTATTGACAAAGAATGAGAACGCGAGCATCTCGCCATTATCTTTTTCTATATAGCCTGCATAATTCAAGATACCTTGAGCAGAACCGCTTTTTGCATGAACTTTACCTTTTATTTTGGTAGAGTTAAAATATTTCATTGTTCCACTTTCGCCAGCGATGGGAAGTGACTCAAATAATGATTCATGA
>JBMZDS010000231.1:0-2598 GCA_049614465.1 Chitinophagales bacterium | reverse complement strand
GATACAATTACAAATATTACTAACGGATATTACATCTCAAATATCAATCCTAAGATTAGAACTTTTAAAATTGAACAAAATGCAACTGTCGCAAATATCATTGACGACTCTGGACAACATAAAATGGAAAAAGTAAAACCTTTAACTAAAGAACAATTCGATAGTTATATTTTTCAAAAAAAACTGTTATTCCTGTATATTGAAAATGGCATTATCAAAAGTATGGATGAAAGATATACGCCTTGATAATATTGAAAAAATGAATGAAATCAAACAAAATATCACTATATATATAGTCACAATAATTATTCTATTACTCTCTGGAATAAAAATTTACTTCAGTGCCAAACTAAATACATGCAATGGTTTGTTAAGCATATTTGGAGAAATTACATTACTATTTATTCTATTTCTTTCCCTCATCTTGGTTATAGGTTTACTATTTTATAGTATAAAGAAGCAAAAAAGATATCAAAAAAGTCAAATTGGGCTATGTCTTATTGTACTAACAGCTTTGATAATCGCTGTTCAAAATAAATCAGTATGGAAAAACATAATACTAGGTAAGAATTCCATAACTGCATCAATCTACTCTGACCAACTTGAGATTGGGATACTTGAATTAACTAAGGATAATAAATATTATACAATATATGGGCACATTGATTGGACTTGCTCATTTACAGGAAGCTATGAAAGAAAACTAGATACACTAATTTTGAATGGTAAAGCATTCGAGAATACAGGAGGAATTATAAGCAATGTTTATTTATTCACTGACTCAATTTTAATTCCATTAAACAAGAATGAAAAAACAGGTGCCTTGAAAATAAAAATATAAACTAGCACAAAAAAGGTAATTGAGATTATGATGCTTATGACGAAGATTTAGATATAGACCTTGTGATTATTGATATTTTCATCAATCAAGCATTTAAAAATGAGATTCATCAATCGTAATGGCAATGTACTTTTCTTTTCTTAAATTTACGTCAGTAAAAAGATAAACCATGCCTCACTACTACAAGATGGGAGATATTCCCGCAAAAAGACATACTCAATTTCGTAAGCCCGATGGGAAACTGTATTCTGAAGAATTGGTGTCAACAGAAGGATTTAGTGATATATACTCATTAATCTATCACAATCATATCCCAACTGCTGTAAAATCAATAGGTGAACCGATAGATATAGCGCCTAAAATAGCAGAAGCAAAGCATTTAAAAATGCGCAAGTATTTTGGTTTTGAGACACAACCGGAAGATGATTTTCTAGAAAGCAGAAAACCTATCATGGTTAATAATGAACTACAAATCACGCTCGCTGCACCTAGAAAATCAATGACTGATTATTTCTACAAAAATTCTAGCGCTGATGAAGTCATTTTTGTACACAAAGGCAGTGGTAAGATGAAATCTATCTATGGCGAGCTCAATTTTGAATATGGTGATTATATCATTATCCCAAGAGGAACGATATATCAACTCGAATTTAATGACGAGAATAATCGACTATTTATCGTAGAATCTTACGGTCCTATCTCCTACCCTAAGCGTTACCGCAATGAGTTTGGGCAGTTACTAGAACATTCTCCTTATTGTGAGCGTGATATACACCCACCTCAGTCCTTAAAAACATATGATGAAGAAGGCGACTTCAAGGTAATGATTAAAAAAGAAGATGTTTTATATCCATACACTTATGCTTATCATCCATTTGATGCGATAGGTTGGGACGGCAATCTTTATCCTTATACATTTTCGATACATGATTTTGAACCAATCACAGGTAGAGTGCATCAGCCACCTCCAGTACATCAGACATTTGCTGCTCCTGGATTTGTGATTTGCTCATTTGTCCCTAGAAAGTATGATTATCATCCAAATTCTATACCTGCACCATACAATCATAGCAATGTAGATAGCGATGAAGTATTGTACTATGTAGAACCAAAATTTATGAGTAGAACAGATGTCGTAGAAGGTATGATATCTTTACATCCACTAGGCATTCCTCATGGTCCTCATGGCGCTGCTGTGGAGAAAAGTATAGGCAAAGAAGAAACAGAAGAATTGGCTGTAATGGTAGATACTTTTAAACCGTTGAAGCTGACAGAATATGCCGCAAAAATAGAAGATCCAGACTACTATAAATCATGGATTCATTAATCTAAAATTGACCTAATGAGACGACAATTAATCGCTTTACTCTCACTATGCATCCTTTTTGCCTGTGCGAGTAGCAATGCATCAAATAGTGAAGAAGAAAACAATACTATGACTGATTTGCCTGAAAATTTAACTTTCGTATTTTACAATATTGAAAATCTATTTGACATCTATGACGAACCAGGCAAAGATGATAAAGAATTCACTCCTGAAGGCTACAAAAAGTGGGATGAAGAACGATACTATAAAAAGATAGGAAATATAGCCAAAGTCATCGCAGAGATAAATGATGATGATTGGCCTGCGATAGTAGGACTAAGTGAAGTAGAAAATCTTGCCGTATTAGAAGATTTAGTTGCTCATCAAGATATTGTCAATGCAGGATATGAAATCGTACATTATGAAAGTCCTGATACAAGAGGTATAGATG
>JBMZDS010000230.1:0-2599 GCA_049614465.1 Chitinophagales bacterium | reverse complement strand
TCTCAATTTGACCAAACAGATCCAAGAACAGAAGGCTATACTATCATGCCAAGATTTACTTCTGATATTGATATAGTTTCAGCAGTAAACAATATAGAGCTAGAAAACCTTTCTATCTATCCAAATCCTGCTACTGATATCGTCAATGTTTCTTTTGAAGCAGAGAAAATTGAAGCAGTTACTATTTCAGTATTCAATACATTAGGTGCATTAGTATCTACTACAGTAAAAGACTTGAATACAGGAATGAACAACGTAGAAATCAATGTAGCAAATCTTACTACAGGCATTTACTTTGTAGAAATACAAATCGAAGCAGGAAAAACAACACAGCGTATAGCAGTGAAGTAATTTCTTCTCATTTAAAAAATCTTAAAAAGGTAGCCTTATTATTGGCTACCTTTTTTTTATGGAATAGATTTTGTAGATTTGAGTACAATTAATTGATTTGTTATGAAAAAAATATACTCAATCTTATTTATCTTAAGCATCACTCTTTCAGCATTTGCGACTACACATGTTGTTACAAGTTCTGGGCAGACATTTACTCCTGCTGATTTGACTATCACTGTGGGAGATACTGTTATTTTCAATATAGGAAGTATACATGATGTAGTAGAGGTAGATGAGGCTACACATGATGCTAATGGTACTACTAGCAATGGAGGTTTTATACTTCCATCAGGAGGAGATACACTTACTGGCTTGACAGAAGGAATATACTATTATGTATGTACGCCACATGCGAGCAATGGCATGAAAGGAACAATAACTGTTGAAGCAGAAAATTCTAATCCTACAGCGAATAGAAATATTCATATAGAAGCACTCAATATGTATCCAAATCCTGCTGCGACTTATACTACTATTTCTTTTGAAGCGCAAAAAGCGGAAGTGGCTACTATTGCGGTGTATAACGCTATAGGAAGTAAAGTATTAGCAGAAAATTCAAATCTTATAGTAGGAAATAATACAATTGATGTCAATGTATCTGATTTGCCATCAGGTTTCTACTTTGTAGAAGTAGAGATTGCAGAAGGTAGAGCTACGCAGCGATTGGTTGTTAAGTAATTCTATTGGTTTGTTAAAGAAAATTGATGAGCAGTCTTTAATAGGCTGCTCATTTTTGTTTATTGAGGAAATAAATTCTTTGTTTAGTGTCTAGAATAAAAAAACTTTGCGCCTTACCATGAGAGAAGTATATTTGTAATCCAAAATCAACATCGATATGCGTAAAATAAGAATGAGAGATGCCATAAGAGAGGCAATGGAAGAAGAAATGAGAAGAGATGAAAATGTCTTTTTGATGGGAGAGGAAGTGGCAGAGTACAATGGAGCATACAAAGTAAGTCAAGGAATGCTTGATGAGTTTGGTGCAAAACGTGTGATAGATACGCCTATATCAGAACTTGGATTTGCGGGAATTGCTACAGGCGCTGCTATCAACGGGATTCGTCCTATCGTAGAGTTTATGACATTCAATTTTGCAGTTTTAGCTTTTGATCAGATAGTTAATGGTGCAGCCAAGATATTGTCTATGTCTGGTGGTCAGTACAATTGCCCTATTGTTTTTAGAGGACCTTCAGGTTCGGCAGGACAGTTAGGGGCATCACATTCGCAGAGTTTTGAAAACTGGCTTGCCAATGTACCAGGATTAAAAGTGATATCAATCTCTAACCCTTATGATGCAAAAGGATTGATGAAGTCAGCTATTCGAGACAATGATCCTGTAGTTTTCATGGAGTCAGAAGTGATGTATTCGGATATGGGCGAAGTGCCAGAAGAAGAATATTTGATACCAATAGGAAAAGCAGCAGTACAAAGAGAAGGAACAGATGTGACGATAGTGTCTTTCAATAAAATGATGAAAGTAGCGCATGAAAGTGCCGATGCTTTAGCAAAAGAAGGAATATCAGCAGAAGTAATAGATTTGCGTACAATCCGTCCATTAGATATTGATACAATTGTAGCATCTGTAAAGAAAACAAATCGCTTGGTAGTCGTAGACGAGTCATGGCCTTATGGCGGAATATCGTCAGAAGTATGTTTCCAGACACAACAACGAGCATTTGATTATTTGGATTCGCCTATCATTCGTATCAATGGCGCAGATGCCAATATGCATTATGCTCCTAATCTGGTAGAAGCTTATTTACCTAGCGTCAAAAAAGTGGTGCAAGCATGTAAGGAAGCAATGTATGTCTAAGAAAAAAAATAGTGACTTTTAGTACCTGAAAATAGAAAGCCCCCGCAGATAAAATCGTACGAGAGCTTTCACTCAACCCTAAAAACCCCAATATTTATTATAAGTCACTATTGAGAATGACTATGTATAAATACTTGCAACTATCGTGCCAAAATCTGTTTTTGAAAAATTAAATCAAAGAAAATGACTTTCCATAAATATCATGGCACAGGCAATGATTTTATCATTATAGACAATCGTGAATTATTGTTTCCTAAAAACAATGTCGAATATATTGCCAAACTATGTCATCGTAGATATGGAGTAGGAGCAGACGGCCTTATCTTGCTAGAAAAGCATAATACACTTGACTTTAAAATGGTGTATTTCAATGCTGATGGAAAAGAAGGCAGT
>JBMZDS010000229.1:0-2601 GCA_049614465.1 Chitinophagales bacterium | reverse complement strand
CTACAATGCATTAAGTTTTGGATGGACAGGAACAGCTAGACAATGGATGCGTTTTGAGTCATTGTCATTAATTTTGGCAGGATTAGCAACACCACTAGTACTTTCTGTACACACGATTGTATCATTTGATTTTGCGACATCAGTTATACCGGGATGGCATACAACGATTTTCCCTCCATATTTCGTAGCAGGAGCGATTTTCTCTGGATTTGCTATGGTGGAGACGTTGATGATTATCACGCGTAAAGTATTGAAACTAGAAAATTATATTACAGTAGGACACATAGAGTCGATGAATAAAGTCATTGTCTTGACAGGTTCTATTGTAGGTATTGCTTATATCACTGAGTTATTGATCGCTTGGTATTCTGGATACTTGTATGAGCAGTACGCATTTTTCAATAGAGCATTTGGAGATTATTGGTGGGCATATGCTATCATGATGACATGTAATGTTGTTACACCACAGTTCTATTGGTTCAAGAAATTTAGAAGAAACATCGCTTTTACATTCGTATTATCAATATTCGTGAATATCGGTATGTGGTTTGAGCGTTTTGTGATTATTGTGACATCATTGCACAATGATTTCTTACCATCATCATGGTTGTACTTCTTGCCTACTTGGGTAGACGTAGCCATATATGTAGGTACACTCGGTATTTTTATGACATTATTCTTATTGTTTGCTCGTGCTTTCCCAGTGATAGCGATAGCAGAGGTCAAGTCTATATGGTCAGCATCATCTGCACATGCACGTAAGTTGCAAGCAGCTGAAGATAAAGAAATGGTAAGAGAGTATAAAGAATCATTAGGGATGAAGTATGCGGGAGATTTTGAAAATGCAGAAGAAGGTCATCATTAAATAATAGTATTAATTGAATTCGATGGAAAGCAATAAATTTTTAGTAGGTCTTTTTGACCATGAGGACAAGTTGATAAATGCTATTCGTGCTTTTAAAGCAAAAGGGATAGAAATTACCGATGCGCTTACACCATTTCCAGTACATGGATTGGAGCATGAGTTGGGCTATGAAGATTCTCGCTTGCACAGAGCAGGATTTTTCTTTGGCTTGACAGGTATGACTGTAGCTTTGTCTATTATGACTTGGATTTCTACATCTAGTTATCCATTGAATATAGGGGGAAAGCCACATTTTTCTTTGCCATCATTTATTCCTATCACATTTGAGTTGACAGTATTGTTTGCCGCAGTAGGGATGGTGATTGTTTATTGTATTAGAAATGGTCTTTTTCCAGGTAATGTACCTAGAATATTTGACGAGCGTATCACAGATGATCGTTTTGCATTGACTTTTGCTATGGATGATGATACTTCAAAAGGTGACTTGGATGCTATCGCTGCTATCTTAGCTGAAAATGGGGCATGTGACATCAAAATGAAAGAATTTGAGGAAGACGGAGAAATCTTTGAAGTAGAAACTACTGATTTTGATGGAGATACTGTCGTAGCTGTTGCGGCTACTCCTACTGTAATGCCTGAAGTAGATACTACAGTCGTAGAGGAAGTAATAGAAGATGTATCTGAAGATGAGCATATAGAGAATCTAAAAGCTGCTGTAGGTATAGTAGAAGATGGACGTAAAGATGATTTGAAAATTATCAAAGGAATAGGTCCAGTATATGAAGGAAAATTGAACGGTTTAGGGATTTTTACTTTTGAACAAATCGCTAAGTTGAATCAAAAAGCAAAGCATGCTGTAGAGCAGTTGACTGGTTTCCCAGGGAGAGTCGATAGAGAAGACTGGATAGGGCAAGCAAAAGAATTGATGAATAAATAAAAAGAAGCGAAAGCTTTTATTTACTAATAAAGAAACAAGATAGACAATGAGAAAATCATTCTTATCTATAATATTAATGGCAGGGATAGCGGCAATGATAAGCACCGCTTGTACTAGTGGTAAAAATGATACAGGACGTATCTTTATGCCAGATATGCATTATTCAAATGCCTATGAGACATATTCTACTACTGATTTTCAGTACCAAGACGAAACAGATTCTGTCACTTATGGTATGTCAGCGATTCAGCCTGTAGAAAATACGATTCCTTATGGTTATTTGCCAGATGATGAGGAAGTACGTACCAATGAAATGCTCATGAAGTCGTATTTGATGAAAAACTATTTCGTCAATCCGATGAAGGATCCAGAATTGGATGCAGAGCAAAGAGCATTGGCGAGTACAGCTATGCACAACCCATTGATGAAGACACCAGAAGTCTTGAAAGATGGAAAAGAAATATACAATATCTACTGTGCAGTATGTCACGGTGAGTCAGGACAAGGAGATGGTACTTTATTGGTGCGTCCAGATGGTACAGATGGTCCTTATACAGCATTGCCTCCTACCTATGAGAGCAGATTACCTACATTGACAGATGGAGATATTTTTTACTCTATTTCTTATGGTAAAAATGCAATGGGTGGATACTATGCACAAGTAAGTCCTGAAGATAGATGGAAACTCGTACATTATATCAAAGACATGGCAGGTATCGAAGATGAAAATGCTGTTCCTACTATTGATGTAGCTGCTATAGAGATAGAAGAAGGAAGTACTTTTGATGTACCAAGTATC
>JBMZDS010000228.1:0-2623 GCA_049614465.1 Chitinophagales bacterium | reverse complement strand
AGATACCTGATGGCAATGTAGAGATATCATACTGTTGTACAGTTTCTACAACATTTCCTTTCATTACTGTTTGTCCTATTGTGTTTGTGATATTGAAAGTAGCTTCTTTTACATCTTCCGATTGGAGTTTTATAAAAAGAACGTTTTCTGTAGGATTTGGATAAATCTGTGCATCAATAGTCGCAAAATCACGAATTGCATTTGGATTTACTGTTTTATAACAATTATCTACATCTTCTTGATTTTCATTATCAGGATTACAAAGTAAAATACTATATAAAAATGATTCTAAATTGTCTCTTGTTTCGGACATATCTATTGTTCCTTGAAATGGTGGGTGAGAAGAACCTGCATAATCAAGGAATACATTGTAAATTCCTCTATCATCCATTGTTTGAGCAATTAAACTACTTCCCATTAAATCTACAGGAGCAAGTCCATTGAGTGGAGTTCCAAAAGCAAAAGGAACGGTAGCGTCATCTTCAGAATGAGTCATGAAACATGGTACATCATCGCTGTCTATCCATGCAGTATCTGCTATTGCGCCAGCAAATCCAAAAGTTCCATTAGGTTTAGAGCAGTAACCTTCATTACCGCTATTTCCTTCTAGACCGCCTATTTCAGTCATCCAAGTTTGCCAAGAAGCAGGTAGTTTTGCTAAATCATCAGCATAAGCTAAATTAATACCTAATATTCCTCCCGCAGATGTTCCACCTATAAATATTTGATCAACGTCTATTTTATAAGTATTGTCTGTATCAGCATCTTTTCTAAAAAAACGAATAGCTGCTTTACCATCACCTACAGCTCCTAGTACTTCTTTGACCATATTTTCCTCTTGAAGCATATCTAAAGGACCTGCCAATCTATAATCAATAGCAGCAGTCACATATCCTCTTTTAGCAAACTCCTCACACATATATACGATATCTCCAGATGTGCGACTTCCAGCTATAAAAGAACCTCCAAAGCAAAAGACAATCACAGGGCGATTTTCTAAAGTATCACCTTGAGGTTGGTAAATATCCATATTGAGATCTTGTACAAAGTTTTCACTTTCATCAAGTACTTCTCCAAACTTTACAGTAGTGACATCTACATTAGTAAAGGCTTCCTCATTGTATCTCATAGGAGTACATTGTGCAGAGACTTCGATGATAAAAATTGAAATAAGTAAAAGGGTAAATAATTTTTTCATATTGTTTTGTTTTAGTTTGGTAGTAAATATATGAAAAAGTTAAGAGTTTTTTATGATTATGGCAAATCCTCTTCTGCATCAAAGCGTACTTGACCAAGTATGCTGTTCTGTATATTCTTTGACTTTTTGTGGCGAAAAAGCTCCCATTTTCCTTCTTTATACTCTAAAGCAGTACAACTTTCTGTCCAATCTCCGCTATTGAGGTAAGTGATTTCTTTACGATTTTCGGTTGCGACCATTTGCCAAATACCTGGATTGTGTACATGCCCGCATACTACAGCATCTATTCCATTTTTGGAAGCATAATCTATATACTGCTGTTCAAAATCGTTCTTTTGTTTGATTGATTTTTTTGTTTTGTCTTTGAGAGTTTTAGAAAAATTGGTTTCTTTTCTCCCTACGAAACGCTCCCATTCATTGACAAAACGATTGAAACGTACAAATTGATCAAATGCCTTTCCTGCTCTAATTGCGAGTTTCCTTTGTTTGCCTGAGACAGACTTGTCAAATTTATCGCCATGCAATATCCATGTCTTTTTTCCATCTAAATCTAATACTAATTCATCGAGCAATTTGAAATTGTGAAATTTTAGTCCAGTAAACTTTCGAAGTGTATCATCATGATTTCCTGTGATATAATAGATGGGAATATCATTGATCATCCAATTGAAAAAATGAGCCAAAATTTTAGTGTGCTTTTTCGGCCATTTTTTTAAATCTAATAGCCAAATATCTATAATATCGCCATTCAGAATTACTTTTTTAGGAGCGATAGGTTTTAAATATCTATTTAGTCTTCCCGCTCGGCAAGCATTGCTTCCTAGATGCAAATCGGACAATACTACTATGTCTATTTCTCGTTTGATACGATAAATGTAATCATTTTGTAGCATTAATTTTGGCTCTTGTAAAGAGTCTTTTTATTTAGAACTAATTAAAAAAAGCCGAATTCATGATTAAATTCGGCTTTTTAATTTTTTAGGGGAAAGAGAAATCTATGCTTTCTTTTTTTCTAATTCTTCATATAAGTCAGTTACTCCTAGTATCGCTTCATGGACATTCATCACATGATCGCCTATTCGCTCAGATCGATTGATAAAGTCGATAAAAAGAACGCCCACTTTTGGAGCATAGATTCCTTTTTCAAGGCGAGTGAAGTGATTGGTAAATACTTGTTTTCGTTTAGCATTGATAGCTCGCTCTTGTGAGATAATCTCTTGTAGTGAGATATCTTTTTTATCTGCATCAAGATTGGAGCGCATGTATTTTATCGCTTTCATGGTTAGTTCCATCATCTCACGCAATTCTTCTTTTGCATTGCTCGGCAATTTTACATTTTCTCGCTTTAGGCGTTCATAATTTTTTGTCATTTCATAGTAAATGTCGCCTATGCGTTCTAGGTCACTAGAGATACTCAACATTCCT
>JBMZDS010000227.1:0-2637 GCA_049614465.1 Chitinophagales bacterium | reverse complement strand
TTTTCTTTTTCAATTAACATTGTTATCATTTTTCTTCCAAAAATCGAAATAATTAAACCAACTATGCGGATATTTTTTGACGGTATCTTCTAAAATACTCGAATATTGATTGAGGACATCTTGAGGTTTTCCAGAAGTGTCCATTTCTTCAAAAACGAGTGTGTATTCTTTCCATCCTGTTTTGACAAGGCTCACAAAAGCAGCATCTGTATCAAATCGACTGGTAATGTAGAAAGGACCATAAGTAAAAGGGACTTTTTCTCCAAAAAAATCAGCACTTAGTGTTTTTGATTTTGGCACATATCTATCTCCATGTAAGCAAAAAAGTCCTTTATCTTTGATAATCTCAGCAATCTTAAAAATATGACTGCCTTTATCGTCCATCACAACTGGCGTGAAATTTTGCTCTGTTTTTACTTCACTTAAAAAGTTTTTGATTTGCTCTAACTCTGCTTGATACATAATCAAATGAACTGGTCTATCTATATAATCTAGAAAATGTCCAGCGGCTTCAAAATTGCCATTATGTGCTGTGACAAGGACAATCGAAGTTCCTCTTTTTAGCATCTCTAAAAACTGATCATGATTAGGCTTTATCAAGGTATATTTATGTCCCATACCACAGGATACAGCTACTTTGTCTATCAAAACTTGTCCTAGTGAAAAATAATTTTTCCAAACATAAAATAATGCTTTTATAGGATTGAATTTTACACTTTTGCGATAAAAACGATAGATAGCAATTGATGCTTTGGGGGCAAACGGCACAAAATACATAGAGACAAAAAAGAGCAAACAATAGCTTATATTAATACCAAAAGTCTTTAGTACCCATACAAATATCTTATAGCCTGCTAGACCACCTCTAGTTTTACCATCCCATTTTTCTTCCGCCATTTCTAGATTGTTTTATCCTTCTACACCTACTTTAGCAGCGATATAGTCATAAAATTGTTGGAATGTTTTGATGTCTACAAAATCTTCTGCTACAACTTTGAATCCAAAATTACTCTCGATGATAACGACTAAATCTACAAAATCAAGGCTATCTAACTCTAATGTTTCCTGTAAATTTGCATCAGGTTTCATCTCACTTTCTTCGACTTCAAATTCTTCGATTAAGAATTCATTGATTTTTGCGACTACTTCTGCTTTTGTCATTTTGTTTGGGGTTATTTTCTAATAATTAATGAAGAGTTCGTTCCTCCAAATCCAAATGAATTAGAAAGGAATGTATTTATCTTTTGTTTCGTTGTTTCAGTTATAATATTTATCTTCTCAGAATGTTCATCTGGATTTTCAAAATTGATATTGGGTGCAATAAAATCGTTCTGCATCATTATCATTGAATAGACAATCTCACTTGCTCCTGCCATCCAGCATTCGTGTCCTGTCATTGACTTGGTAGAAGATACGGGTACTTTTCCGCCTAATATATTAAATATTGCTTGTGCTTCGGCTTGATCTCCTACGGGTGTTGAAGTAGCGTGCGCACTTACATAGTCTATTTCATTTGGATTTATTTTTGCATCATCAATGCTCATTTGGAGGGATTTTGCTGCACCATCTACACTTGGTCTAGTGATGTGTCCGCCATTTGATGAAAATCCGTAGCCAATTATTTCTCCTAATATAGTTGCACCTCTTGCTACTGCAAAGTCATAATCTTCTATAATCACGGTCGCTGCTCTGCCACTAGGTACAAGCCCATCTCTGTCTTTGTCAAATGGTCTAGATGCTTTTGTCGGTTCATCTGTACGGATAGAAAATGCACTCAATCCATCAAAACTTCCCATTGCATAAGGATTGACTTCTTGTGCACCTCCACAGATGATTTGCTTTTGCATGCCATGACGAATCAATGTATAACCAATACCTATGGCGTGAGAGCCACTTGCACAAGCACCACTCAATGTAAAATTGATTCCTCTCAGTCCAAAAATCGTAGATAGATTCATTGTGACAGTAGAATTCATTGATCGCAAAATCGCTGAAGAACCTAATAATGTAGAATCTTTTTTCTCTCGCATTTTATCGATGGCTTCTATCGTAGATAAGGCGACAGAATCATTTCCAAAAAGAATCCCAACATCATTTTTGGCTAGGAAATCTTCGTCCATATTAGCCATTTTTAAGGCTTCGGTAGTGGACATAAAAGCGTATTTTCCTTCTTGTCCTAGATTGTTTCTATATCTTCTGTGTAAAAGTCCTTTGAGATTGGGTGTGGGTAAAATTCCTGTCAATGGGGATCGATAGCCCCATTCAGTTCGCTCTTCATCAATTCCAACGCCACTTTTTCCAGCGTGTAAAGAAGCTTTTATCTCTTCGATATTTACGCCTAAACATGAGTAGGCTCCTATTCCTGTGATTACAACTCTTTTCATCTTATGTATATAGCCCTCCGTTTACTGAAATTATTTCTCCTGTCACGTAGCTCGCTTCTTTTGATGTCAAAAATCCGACTACTGATGCGACTTCTTCTACTGTTCCAAATCTTTTGACCGGGATCAATGATTTAAACTGTTTTTCATCAATTGCTTCTGTCATATCTGTCTTGATAAAACCAGGAGCAACTGCATTTACAGTTATTTTTCTTCTTCCTATTTCTTGTGCCAATGCTTTTGTTGCAGCTATGAC
>JBMZDS010000226.1:0-2639 GCA_049614465.1 Chitinophagales bacterium | reverse complement strand
TAGACATGAACTATATTGTACAGATGGCAACATCTCATCTCAATACTAAAATAGAAAAGACTGACACAAAAGTCATAGTAGAGCATTTGCCAAATATCACTGCAAATAGACAGATGATAGTACAATTGTTAGAAAACCTAATTTCTAACGCCATAAAGTATAAAAAAGAAGATGCTAATTCCAAAATTGAGCTATCAAGTAATGAAGATGAGGAATTCTGGTATTTTGCAGTAAAAGATAATGGAATTGGAATACAACAAGAAAATCTAAAGAATATCTTTATTTATTTCAGCAAAGAAAATATACAAATAAAAGGTAAAGGAATTGGGCTGACGATTTGTAGTAAGATTATCGAATTGCATCAAGGAGATATAAGAGCGGAATCAGACGGAAAATCTGGAACCACTATTCATTTCTCTATCAAGAAATCTAAAAATCAACTTTAAGACGGAGGTTCACTCTACGATTGGTTAAGTAATTTGGAACAGCATATTGTCCTACTTCTCCAGTACGAACATCCAATCCATTGACCCAATAGTACGATACAGTATTCTGAATACCGAACAAATTATAGACTTCAAGTGACAACCACACTTTATCCATATGTTTAAAGAAGTTTTTAGGTGTTTTTCCTTTCTCTTGTTTCTTTTCTATATCAAAAAGTAATGCAGAAAATCCTACATCAAATCTACGATAAGGCGGAATACGAAATTCATCCTGATATCGCTCAGAATCTGGAGGACCAAACGGCAATCCTGTTGCAAACAACAAACTCATGTGTACTTTCAAGTACGGAAATTTAGGAATATAATCCTGAAAAAATAAAGCAAAACTAACACGCTGATCTGTAGGACGAGCGATATAACCAGGATATACAGTTTCACTACTCAATGTATCTGTTACATTCGAAACAGTCTGCCCATTGGCTTCTTCTTTTGATTTCTCTATGATATACTGCGTATAAAAATCATTAAACACATCCTCTTTTGTACTCATAATAGACATACTTACCCAACTTTCTGCATCTTTTGCTAGCTCTCCATGCAGACGAAAATCAAGTCCTGCAACATATCCTTTAGAATTATTTTCACCAAAATATCGAATCAGTACATTGTCAAATTCATACGGGACAGCATCCCATAGATATTTGTAATATGCTTCTGTGGTAAAACGGAAAGGACGCTTCCATGCCGTAAAAGCATAATCAACTCCTACAATAAAGTGTGCTGACTTTTGTGCCTTCAAATCTAAATTGACTTCTCCCTCTAGATTTCTCATTTCTCTATAAAAAGGAGGTTGTTGATACATTCCCGCTGCTGCTGTGAAAACCAAATCTTTCTTTGTCTTTGGCTTAAATGAAAGCTGCATTCTAGGTGAAATCAAAAATTCATTATTCACATCCCAGTATGTAAATCGTGCACCATAATTGATACTCGCTCTACTCGAATCGCCAATATGCCATGTGTGTTGCAAGTATCCCGAATATCGATTGCTATTCAAATCAAATGGCTCTGCCTTCAGTGCGTCATATAATAGAACTTGCTGCGAAGAATACGGCAATGAATACCCTGCCGAATCTATTCGTTCCCATTCGCTTATTTTATCTTGTATCTGTTCGCGCTTGTAAGTCAATCCCCACTTCACTGTATGATTTTCTGAAAACCAAGAACCTTTATGCGCTGCACTATAGACTTGTGTATAGAGTTCATTTCTTGCCCAATCATGAAAAGTACCTGCCCCCAATTCATACTTTACTTCGCCTGCATTTTCCTTGCTAGGGTCTGTCTCTACTTCTCCAAGACTGTACTTTCCTATAATATCAAATTTCTCCTCCTCTCCTATCAGATATGCCGAAGCCATCCATTTTATATTAAGATGTCTATTTGGTTTATGCACAAAAGCAAGTCCATTCATAAATGACTGATAACTGTCATTTTCTTGTCCTTCGTATTCTACTGAAAATCGTGTTTGAAAATTAACCAAGCCAAAATCAGTACTTCTATCTTCGGGTATAAAATCGAATTTATTTCGTGCATAATTGGCAATGTACTCGACATGTAATCTGTCAGTGATCCGATAAGTCAAAAAAGTTTGTACATCTACAAAAGCTGGCGAATATTGTCCTTTCACATCTTGACTTCCTAACAAGTAGCGACTTGTTTTATTTCGCACGCCTAGAGCATATGAAAAACGCTCATTTTTATTTGTCCCTTCTATATGTGCCGTACCACCCAACAAACTTGCAGAAAAAGAACCATGAAATTCCCTTGGCCTTTTGTATTCTACAGCCAATACTGATGCCATTTTATCTCCATACTTTGCTTGAAAACCTCCAGATGAAAACGTAATATTATCGACCAAATCTCCATTGACAAAACTCAATCCTTCTTGCTGACCAGAACGGATCAAAAAAGGACGATAAACTTCAAAATCATTTACATACACCAAGTTTTCATCAAAATTGCCACCTCTAATAGAATAGGCAGAACTCAATTCATTATTGCTATTCATTCCTAAAACCTGTGCCATTAGTACTGATTCTATTCCTCCAGATGGATTTGGAATAGCTTCTGCTTCTACCACACTCACTTTTACCGTACTGACTTCTTCCCTATCTCTATCTCCATATATATATACGT
>JBMZDS010000225.1:0-2667 GCA_049614465.1 Chitinophagales bacterium | reverse complement strand
TAGTCCTTATCAGGGCTTAAGTCAAAGAAGTATTTATCAGAGATATTTTCTAGTTCTTGTACTAAAATTGTATTGCCAGCTGTATCTATTTCGTATAGACTTACGATAGCATCTTCAAGAGGGCTTTCACCATCTTTTTCTTGTAAAAGAGCAAAGCCTTCTAGTCCGTATTTAAAATCAGAAAAAGCGTACAAATCATCTCCTGTATATCGGTTGCGTATTTGTTCTGCTCCGTCTCTATTGGATACTAAAAAACCATCGGTTCCATCAAAAGCTTTGGTGTAATATAGGTCATCGGCTGGTGAGTTGATAGGAAAACCTAAGTTCTGTGGTTTATCCCAGCCTAAATCTTCAGTATCATAAGAAGAAAACACATCATAACCTCCAAAACTTGGATGTCCATTAGAACTAAAGTAAAGCATTTCTGTACTATTGTCATAAAATGGAGTCATTTCATCACGAATGGTGTTGATGTTGCCTTTTACTACTCTAGGACCTTTATATCCTCCACTTTTTGTGCGTATGAAATACCAAATATCCATTCCTCCTACACCACCTTCTCTATCCGAAACGAAATAAACAATATCCATATCATCACCAGTAGTACGAACAGCTGGTTGAGTTGATGTATATTTTGAACTATTGATTTGATCATTTAGTTTTTCTGGCTCTAGCCATCTCCCACTTTCCGCTTTTTTGCTAAAATAAAGATTACAGATAATTTCATCTACTTCATTGTGCCAGCATTTACAGAAATACATGCGGTTTCCATCTTCAGATATTGCAGCATTTCCTGTGCTGTATTTTTCATCTTGTAGATTTGAAGGCAGCATTTTTCCTTTTCCCCATTCTCCATCTGTTTTTACAGATTGGTACATTTTGTAGAGTGGAATGTCTTTTTTGTTGTCTATAAAGATAAGGTCATCTTCATTGAGAGAAGTATAGTACATTGTACTATCATTGACTATAACAGGAGATGCTTCTTCATATGCCGAATTGACATTTTCTCCTAGTGTTTCTACACGTACTTTTGGAGCCGAATCTGCCATTTCAATAGCAAGATTTGCACCTGCTATTTCATTTTTTGCTTTAAGTTTCCAAATAGTTGTTGATTTTTCATCTTCTCCTATATATTTCCCATTGAAAGCTTCAAACTGTGTGACAGCTTCTTCGTATTCTCCGCTTTGTTTTAGTGCTGTACCATAGTGAAATCGAGATAAACCATAGATTTCTTTATTTTCTTTCTCTATACGTTTTTGTTTTTTATTGTCAGGAGCCATGTCATGAAAGTTACCCAACCAAGTAGCCGCACTTTCATAATCACGTGCCATGAGATAAGACATCCCAAGCCAATAGACAGAATACCTTTCTTCTGGTCGCTCTCTTATCACTTCTTTGTAATACTCGATAGCTGTATAATAGTGCGATTGAGCATACATCAAGTCTGCTAACTTTCGTTCTTGTTTTACTTTTATCGCTTTTTCTTTAGTGATTTGCGCAGATATAATAGTGCTAGCAAAGAACAAGAAAGCTATGATTGAGATGATTTTTTTCATAAAAAAGAATAGAAGGCGTTAAAACAATATTTTAAAATCTACGTGCTGGCAACGACTTATTGGCTTTGTATGTGCGGATACTTTCTCCTACATACACAAGCGAAACCTCAAAAGCTCCTTTTTTGCTAGATACAGCATTCAGCTCTGAAAGATTGATGTCGTAAGCAGCTCCTATACTCACATTCCTAAATTCTAAAGAAGCCATTGTTACGATTGCATCTGCATTTTGCTGACTAAATCTATAGCGTGCGCCTACGTGAAAACTCGAGTTATCTCTAAATCCACTGTTGAAATAATAACCCAAAGACGCTCCTGTCATGATTTCTTGAAATTGTCCTTGTTGTTGGTAAAGAGCATCTGGTGCAAGGGATAGTTTTTTTGTCAAAAACACTTCAAAACCTAAATCCCCTAAATATCTTCTCGGTAAAAAGAAATCATCATTTTCTTTAATATACCATTCTGTTGGTTCACTCATGTGAAATACAGAAGCACCACCTTGCATACGGAAACGATCATTAAATGATGATTTCCAATAAATCCCAAAATTATAATCAAAGAAATGGTAATTACCTCTTTCTAAATTAAAAACATCTTGACTAACTCCTTCTCCTGTGTGGCTCACTTCGTCAAACTGATCATAAAAAACAAATCCATCACTGTCTATAGTCTTTTGTACATAACCCACTTGTCCTCCTAATGATATTCTATGCTTTCCATCTTTCCCTAAACCCTTATGATAAGCGAGAGAGAAAGCTGCGTTGAGTGTAGTTAGTGAACCTTGCCCAAACCTATCATTGACAAACATCAAGCCTATACCTAATTTGTCTTTTTTGAGTTGCCCTTCTAGCAATGGTACATCTATCGCAACACCAGGTGTTACAAATGCATCTTTGTCCAGAAAAGAACTCCATTGATTTCTATAAATAACGGCTACCCGATACGACCCATCAAAATTTCCTGTAAGTGCAGGATTGAGTTGTTGTGCAAAAGTATAATACTGTGCAAAGTGTAGATCTTGCGCATTTATACTAGTGCCCATGAGTATAAAAAAGATAAAAAATAAGTGAGCGTATAATTTTTTCATAGAAATTGGTTTAGTAAGCTCCAATAA
>JBMZDS010000224.1:0-2709 GCA_049614465.1 Chitinophagales bacterium | reverse complement strand
CTGACGCTTATATTTTTTATATAAACGGAAAAGAAACACACCGAATTGAAGAAGCGATTTCTCAAGTTGATGAATATATAATACTTAGCTTAGAAGTAGGTGACTGGGCTGGAGATATTCAAAAAGCGATTTTACCTGACTATTTTATTGTAGATTATGTAAGAGTCTATAAAAAGAGTGATTATCAAGACGCTAGTAATAAGGTGCAATCATAAAATAAACCACTACCCCACTCACTGCAACATATAGCCACAATGGAAATACTATCTTAGCTAACTTGCGATGTTTCTCTATCTTTCCACTCAGTGAATAATAAAACGTAAACAAGATAAATGGTAATATCACTGCCGACAATACAACATGTGTCAATAATATCGAAAGGTAGATATATCTGATAAATCCTACATCTTTCGGATAGCTCGTACTAGGAGCTATTGAATGATAAAAAACATACGATATCAAAAACATAGCGGACAATACCAATGCCGAAAGCATTGCATATTGATGTTGTTTTACTTTCTTCTTCTTGACGAAATATACACCTAAACATAGCGCTACTGTGACACAAGCATTGAGAAAAGCATGAAATGGAGGGATAAACGAAACATCAATAGCTGAAGTATCTCTTTTGGTAGCTAAATAACTTAAGATGGCTACCAAAGCTGTCACTGCAAATGATACACCTATAATCAATCTTTTCGCTGTTTTTTCTTCTAATTTTAATACTGCCATAATTATCGTTTATATTCTTGTAGTAAAAGTACCATATCTCCCATCATGCGTTTTACATCTTCAGGCTCAGTTCCTTTGTAAAAACCTCTTATGTTCATATCAGGATCCATCAAGACAAATCTATCACTATGGATAAACTCATGTCCTGCTGCTGAAGTCGTATCTTGCTCGTCTGCCGCAGAAAGGAAATATCCTTTGATTGCTGTTTCGTACAAGTCTTCTTTTTCTCCAGTCAAAAACTGCCACTTCCCTGGCACTGCACCCCAATTGTCTGCATAGGCTTTTAACTTTGGAATACTATCTCTCTCCGGATCTACTGTATGTGAAACCAAAACAACTAAATCATCACGAATAAATTCATCTTGCACGATAGACATTTGCTCTGTCAATTTCGGACACATCACAGGACAGCTTGTAAAGAAAAAATTAGCAACATAAATTTTGCCTTCCAATGTTTCATTCGTGATAACCTGTCCATGCTGATTTTGAAAACTAAAAGGAGGAATCGTATGGTAAACAGAGTCTACAATCTGCTCACTCCCTATCCAAACGGTATCTACTCCTTCTGCAAATTTCTTATGTGGATAGACCATTTGTCTCAAATCATCCTTAGTCTGTCGAGTGTACGCATGAAATATCAAAAATAATAAAACGGGAAGTACCATTACCATTAATGCAATAGCAACTCCATTTACACCTTTTTTCTTTTGCTCCATGTAGCAAAGATACTATAGAAGTGCCGAACCCGTGAAAGGTAATAAGTTAAAATTCTGAACTGATTAAAAATCTTTTGAAAGATGAGGAAATAAAAAATCAGGCACATAAAGAAAGCAACTACTTCCACCATAGAGATAGCCAAAAATTGTTGATTCGTAAGGGATTTCTAGCCCGATAGTCTCTATATCTGAAAATGAATTATTCTGTAAATATCTTACTGTCTGTATTCCTACATGTTTGATTATTGATACTAATTCTCCTTTGCTCATCACTTCCGAAAAACCTTTAGCATTGAAAAGATAAACATCAGAAAAATAGTTGAAATCGACTAACAATGGGTATTCTCCCCACGCATCTTGACGAACGAAAATCGAATCATTGCTCAGTTCAAAAAATCCAATTACACTATTCAACTCATCAAAATCTAACTTATCTGCATAAAAACAGTCAATATAAAATTGAAAAGAATTAGGGACTTCTTCTGCCCCTTTAAGAACTGTATCAATAACAAAAGAACATTTCAAAGCAAAATTTCCATCAATTTCTACTTTACTTATCTTCTTAAGTGTGCCATCAACTATCCAGTCTGCTGCTACAATATGTGTTTGAATACTCGTTTCAAAATTAATCTCTGCTTTGGAAGAAAAAAAACTCAAAACTGTCATAAAGAAAACTAATGATAATTGCTTCATATTATAAAGATACAGTAATACGCTATTTCCATAAAAAAGCCCAATGTGAAATTTCACATTGGGCTCGATATATTCTTTTCAAAAATAGTGGTCAATTTAATTGAGCCATATCGAATTCATAGCATTTATCATGTCTTGCCATGAAGCGCCTTCCCAGCAAAAACAGATAACTCCCCATATCAAGAAAACAAGTGGAAAGAGTATCGTGAAAATAAAAGTTTTATTCTCGTGTCCTAAGTGCATAAATACTGCCATAATCCAATATGCCTTAACGATACTTGCCGCTATCACAAATAAATTAAGCAACATTCTAGGTGCACCAAAATGCTCCATTAAATAAAATTCATAAAACAAAGCAAAACCAACCTCTATTATAGTTACTGCTGAAAGTATAAGTGTCGTGCGATATACCGCTCTTACACTACTTTTATATTCTTCTTGTGTCATCTGTCCCATTACAATAGTATTTTTTTATCTAAAAATGCTTTTTGATTCTTTTATAGTAAGTAAAAACAAAGGAAAACCAATACCCATACTAAATCGACAAAGTGCCAAAATAGTCCAACTT
>JBMZDS010000223.1:0-2724 GCA_049614465.1 Chitinophagales bacterium | reverse complement strand
TAAACTTCTTTGTCAATTCTGCTGTGCTCCATGATGAGCAAATCAGTGAAGCAGAAGAAATATACAATCTAATGAAACCATCTTTAAATAAAGGTGAAGTAGTTTTGATACGTATAGTAGGAAGTGCAAGTATCGAAGGTTCTGAAGAGTATAATCTATTATTATCAAATAGACGTACAGAGACAATGCGTGAATATTTGGTAAGAGAAGGAGTTGACCCTGACCTAATCATTACTTCATACAAAGGAAATTCGGAAGCAATAGCTAGAGATATTTTTGAAGAAAATGATGATGCTGAGCCTAATCCAGAAGATAGATATGTGAAAGTCTATATGATGATTACTCAATAAGTATTTATCAGTAAATTTATAGAGAAAGAGATTAGGTATTCCTAATCTCTTTTTTTTTCAGTCAAAACTATTCGCTATATTTATATCCTAGTTTTATTTTCTTAGATAAGAATCAATACTATGCCTATGAAAAAAATTGTATGGTTATCAATTTTGTTTTCTGTTTATAGCACAGTTTTTTCTCAAACTATTTTTTACAATAATGGGGAAGAAGTCTATGTGGTACAGGGAACTGATATGATAGTAACGGAGGGCGATTATCAAAATGAAAATGGAATTACCGAAAACCATGGACAACTCATAGTAGAAGGCAACTATATTAATAATGCACAAACAAAAGGAGGTGTATTAGGTAGTGAATATGTTATTTACCAAGATTGGGAAAATAATCTCGATTTTGATGCAGATAGTTGCAATGTTATTCTTGAAGGGGCGGCACAGAGCATAAAAGGGATCGCTGTATCCACTTTTTATGATTTGACATTAGAAAATGGAGCGATAAAGACACAAGAAATAGATGCAGAGGTATCCAATACTCTTTTTCTTAATGATTGTGAATTGGCAACTACAGATTTTAAGATGATAATTCTGAATCCTGATATTTTTGCTATCGATTTTTTAGAAGATATAGGATTTGTGAGTAGTACCAATGATGGACGACTTGTTCGAACTACCAATTCAAATGGCGAATACATTTTTCCCGTAGGAGAAACAAATAATGGACTTAAATATAGACCTATAGCAATAAGCCCTAGTACGGCTAGTGTACAACAATTTGAAACACGACTAGTATACGATGATGCAACCAATGAAGGATACCCATTGAGCAATATAGAGCCGACTGTAGACGGACTCAATCAAAACTTCTTTCATTATATAGCGCAAACAGAAGGCACAGATGTAGCAGCACTGACTATCTATTATGATGCTAGTGTAGAAGGCGAATGGACAGAAATCGCTCGGTACGAATCTACTGAATTATGGATGAGCCTAGAAAATGGAACAGTTGCTTCATCAGGTATCTTGGATGGAGTCACAAAAGAAGACTGGGAAAGTAATGGGCAAGAGTCACATATTCTAATCAATACACAAGATATCGTAATACCTCCTACTCCTGAAGGAGAAACGTATGCCTTACCTAATGTTTTTACACCATTGGGTACACAAGGTGAAAATACGACCTTCGGTGTGCTCAATCAAAATGGATTAGTCACAGTAGAATCTATGCAGATTTTCAATAGATGGGGAGAAGAGATTTTTAATGGACAAGGTGCATGGGATGGTTACTATAAAGGCGAATTGCAACCAACAGGAAATTATGCCTACCTTATTCAGATGAGGGATAATGCTACAGGCGAATTGTTAACTCCTACTTTAGGAAATATATTGCTGATATGGTAATCTATACAATTGAAATAAGTCGATTATGAGAAAGTTGTTGTTTTACTTCATTATACTATTCTCTTTTGTAGAGATAATAGCGCAGGATATTCATTATTCTCAGTTTTACAATTCACCGCTGACACTCAATCCTGCCACTACAGGACTTATCAATGGTTCATTTCGAGCGAGTGCTATCTATCGTAGCCAATGGTGGAACACAACCAATAAATTTAGTAGTCCAGGCTATCAAACTCCCTCTGCATCTATAGATTTTCCTATTCGTATCAATAATAGTGCATTGGGTATAGGCGTGACTTTTGTCAATGACAAAGTAGCCGAAGGCTTGATGAATGATTTTTATATTTTGGGTTCGCTGTCTTATATACAGAGTATGGGAAAAGATTATAGGCATCAACTGTCATTTGGTTTGCAAGCTGCTTATATGAATAGACAGATAGATGCAAGCCATTTGCAATATGCAAGTCAGTTTCAAGCCAATCAGTTTAGTTCGGCTTTTGGTCTTCCCGAAGATTTGCAGAGCAATACATTCAATCAGATAGATGTCAATGCAGGACTTTTATGGTACGGCAATTTCTCTAAGAAATTTCGGATGTATCTAGGTGGTTCGTTGTATAATATCGTAGGACAAGACATTGCATATACGGAAAGCAATAGCCTAGAACAATCGATGCGCTATTCTGCACATACAGGTTTAGAGATAGGATTGGGCAAAAGATTAGAATTGTTGCCTTCTATTTTATATTTTAAACAACAACAAGCTGACCAAATAAACTCAGGTATGGCTTTGGCTTTCAAAGCAGGAAATTTAGAGAAACCTACAAGATTACTGATAGGAGGATATCTCCGAAGTGTCGGATGGGTAAAGAATTTGTCGATGGATGCCGCCATTGCATATATAGGTCTAGAGTTTGTTGGTTTTCGTCTAGGTATGAGTTATGATTATACACTTTCGGACTTGAAAAATGCGCAA